>JBEKWT010000240.1:0-5148 GCA_049512795.1 Occallatibacter sp. | reverse complement strand
GTGAACATCGTGGATGCGCTTACGGGCGCGCACATTCACTTCGAACTCCAGGCGCAGCGTGGCGCGGTGCTGCTGTTGGATCGCAAGGGAGCGGCGCTCGCGAGCTACGGCGGTGCGGCGGTGGATGCGAAATGATCCGCCCGGAATGATTGCGATCCTTCAAGAACCAATCGACAAGCGGCCCATCGGGCCGATCTCACAAGGTCCCCTCAAGCTTGTCGATGAATGAAGACACCTGCTCGGAAGAGGATTGAAAAGACGATAGAGGCCGGCGATTCAGTCGCTGCACCGGTTCGCGTGTGATTCGTGGCACAGACCGAGCTGGCCGGCCACGCCAACCATGAACTAACTGGAAACTCGCCGGGATGTCCAGGAAGTGTTGCCGATGCGCTCAGTGACGGACTAAATTCATTTCGGGGTAGAAACCAATGCCAGGAAGCAACGACAGCGTTCGCCTCACGCGGCGGCAATTTGTGGCTGCCGGAGCCATAGGCGGCGCGGCCCTCGCGGTTGGCTGCTCTGCCCATGGCCACGGAGGTTGGGATTTCCTCAGCGATGGTCAGGCTCTGACGCTGGCCGCAATGTGCGACCAGATAATCCCGGCAGATGACTTTCCCAGCGCCTCCGAAGCCGGAGTCGTCACTTACATCGACCACCAACTCGCCCGGACCTACAAGCGCCATCGGAATACTTACCGGGATGGGCTGGAGCAGGCCGATGCGATGAGCAGAATGCGCTTTGGCCGCGACCTGGCGGCGCTGTCCTCGCAGCAGCGGGTTGAGATTGTCGGCGCGATCGAACAGCAGAATCGCAAGTTCTTTGATCTGGTGCGCAGCCACACTCTCGAGGGCTACTACGGCTCGCCGCGGCACGGCGGCAATCGCGATGCTGTGAGTTGGCGGATGCTCGGCCTTGCTGAGCCGCCTGTTCTCGGGCGCGCACAGTACGACCTGAAAAAGGGCCCGGCCTCATGAAACGCGTGAATGCAGTCGTTGTGGGCGCGGGCGCAGCTGGCGGCATTGTGGCCAAGGAGCTGTCGACTTCGGGCCTGAGCGTCGTGCTACTGGAGCGAGGCAAGTGGTACACGTCGAATGATTGCCGCAAGGACGACCTGCGGAATCAGCGCACCACAGTACTGGGCAACGCTTTCGGACCTGAGGATGAAGGCAATCCGCGCGTTCTGGTTGATGCCGAGGGCACGCCGCACATCATGCTGCCCAGCGAAGGCGGCTACCAGAACAATGCCGCCTGTGTTGGTGGTGGAACTCTGAGCTATGGGGCGATGGCCTGGCGCTACCTCCCTCAGGACTTCCGCATGCGCTCAACCTACGGAGCGCCTGCCGGGAGTTCGCTCGAAGACTGGCCCATCTCCTACGACGATCTGGAGCCGTATTACGAGAAGGCCGAATACGAGATCGGCATCTCAGGAGACGATTCAGGCACGCCGTTTCATGGCCCGCGCCGGCGTCCTCTGCCCATGCCGCCGCTCCCGCCCAATCGCGAGTTTCAAATCCTCGAGCCGGCGGCCAGGCGTCTCGGCCTGCATCCCTTTCCCATTCCCATGGCGCGCAACAGCGTGCCCTACAACGGCCGCGGTCCGTGCATGCGCTGCCGCTGGTGCGTCGGATTTGCTTGCGAAGTGGATGCCAAGAACGGATCGCAAAACACCGTGATCCCGATAGCGCTCGGAACCGGAAACTGCGAGTTGCGCACCGATTGCATGGTGAAAGAAATCCTCACCGACGACCGGGGACGCGCGCGCGGTGTAGCCTACTACGATGCCGATGGGCGTTTGCAGGAGCAGCCTTCCGATATCGTCGTGGTCTCCGCCTGCGCCATCGAGTCAGCCCGCCTGCTCCTGAACTCCCAAAGCCGTCTCTTTCCTGACGGCCTGGGAAATCGTCACGATCAGGTGGGGCGCAACCTGCAGGGCCACCACTACACCGGCGCGACAGGGTTTTTCGACTTCGATACTTACGACGACGTGGGGCCCGGTGCCAGCATCGCCGTCTCCGACTACAATCACGGAACTCCGGGCCTGTGTGGCGGGGGAATGCTGGCCAATGAATTCATCCGCCTGCCCATTCAAATGGTCGACCGGATGCCCGGTGGCACACCCCGTTGGGGGCTCGCGCACAAGCAGGCCATGCGCCGCTTCTTCAAGCGCAACATTGTCGTTATGGGGCCGACCCAGCAGATTCCCACCGCCGACGCCAGGGTGACTCTCGATCCAGCGGTTCGAGACAAGTGGGGAATGCCGGTAGCGCGCATCTCCGGCAACGTCCATCCCCAAACCTACGAGATCGGCCTTGTGCAGGCTCAGCGCGCCGAAGCCTGGCTCAAGGAGGCCGGGGCAGCGAGCACCGTCATTAGCGCCGGCAAGCCCACGACCGTGTCTGCGGGCCAGCACCAGGCTGGCACCTGTCGCATGGGTAGCGATCCGCGAAGCTCAGTAGTGAACCGCAACTGCCAGCTCCACGATGTGGACAACGTCTTCGTAATTGATTCGAGCGTGCATGTCACCAATGGCGGGTTCAATCCAGCGCTCACCATCATGGCCATCGCCTATTTTGCCTCTGAAGCATTGGTCCGCAACTGGAAGGGGACGGGATTGCGCTCATGAAGCCGTTCCTCAAGTTCGCGGCAATCGTCGTTGGCTCGGTGGCCTTGGTTGCGGTCGGCGGTACATATGGCGCTTCTTATTACTACACATCGCAATACGGCCAGGGCTGCGCAAGCTGTCACGAAATGGCCGCCTATGTCAGCGCGGTCCATGCTGCGCCCCACCGGACAGAGGGTTGCATGGATTGCCATGAAGCGAGCCTGGCCACCAAGCTGCGTCACATGCGAATTCATATCTTCGGCGTCATTCCGGAGAACATCCGGATGCGGGAAGTGGATGTCGAGGAGATGACTGCGAGCTGCCGGGCCTGCCACCAGCAGGAATATGCGAGCTGGCACGCGGGTCCGCATAGCGCTACGTACAGTCAGATTTTTGCCGACCCCGTACAAAACTCCAAACAGGTGTTGATGGACGATTGCCTCCGCTGCCACGGCATGTATTTCAACGGTTCCATTCGCGACCTGGTCCAGCCGCTCAACACGAAAGGGCCCTGGCGAGTGATTCGTTCGGGCCTCGTCGATCAGCCGGCGATGCCCTGTATGACCTGCCACCAGATCCACCGCGAAGGCGCTCAGGAAACCAAGCCTGCCTCGCGCATCTCCGTGACAGGCGCGGCCGTGCCCCCTTCGCTCGCCTTCTACGACCGCCGGGAAACACTTCACTTCGCCGCAACGGCGCTTTCCATTCCGCAATTGCACGACGGTGCCCGCATCGTGACCGTCAGTCAGGACCCGCGGCAGGCACTTTGCTATCAGTGCCACGCGCCGCGAATGCCTGAAGCGGGTTCCATTGCCGCTGCGAATGTCTGGGGGCCCCAGGTCGGTTCAGGCGACGATCGCACTCCGATGGGCGTGCACGAGGGCCTGAGCTGCATCTCCTGTCACGACGGTCATAGCGAGAACGCACGGGCCTCGTGCAAGACCTGCCATCCGCAAATGTCCCACTGCGGAATCGACGTCGAGAAGATGGACACGACCTACGCAAGCGCGACCAGCGCACATAATATCCATTGGGTGAAGTGCACCGATTGTCATCAGCACGGTATCCCAAAGGCGAAAGCCCGCGCGCCGGTCAAAGTGAAGCTGCTAACCACTCCCGGAATGAACGGTTAACAAACTCCGAACCCCGGAAACGCTGAGGCGGAGGCTCCTGGAGAGGCTGCGGGCCCGCAATGAGGATTTGATCCGCGGCGGCCCGCGTCATCCCTTATGCGCGCGCACCATCTCGAGGAACAACTGTTGCACGCGCGTGTCGGCTGACATCTCGGGATGGAAAGTGGCGGCGAGCAAGTGACCCTGGCGCACCAGTGTCGGGAAGCCGTCGCGGCGGGCAAGCACTTCCACGCCTTCGCCCACCCGGGTGATGCGCGGCGAGCGGATAAAGACCATCTCCAGCGGACCTCCAGGCACCTCAGTTGGAAGCGTAAGAATCGTCGAGTCGATCTGGCGGCCGTAGGCATTGCGTTCGACCGTCGCGTCGAGCACACCCAGGCTGCGCTGCTTGGGATGGAGAACCTCGCGTGCAAGAAGGATGCAGCCGGCGCAAGTAGCGAAGACCGGCTTGGTAGCGGCAAACTTTCCGATCGCATCAAAAAATCCGTCTTTCTCCAGGAACTTGAGTATGGTGGTCGATTCGCCGCCGGGCATGACCAACCCATCGAGCGAAGCCAGCTCGCCCGCTTTGCGCACCAGTACCGTCCGCGCTCCGCTGCTCTCGAAGGCGCGGGCGTGCGCTTCGTAGTCGCCCTGCAGAGCGAGTACGCCGATGGTGAGGGATTTCGTGTTTGCGGCGCTTTCCTGCGCCGGCTCGGCTGCCTTTGTGGCCATCGATTTCCTTCTATATATGATAGCGACTCGCGTCGCAATGATTCAGCATTCGGCAGCGTGGATGCGCGGCGAGTGAGACCTGTATCCTCAGTTCATGAGCAACGGCTCTTCCCCAACAACCGGCAATCAGCTTGAACACGCAGCGTCCTCGTATCTGCGCTCGGCGCGGCATCAGCCGGTGCGCTGGCACGCGTGGGGCGAGGCGGCGTTTGCGCTGGCGCAGGCTGAAGACAAGCCCATCCTGCTCGACATCGGCGCCGTGTGGTGCCACTGGTGCCATGTGATGGACCGCGAATCCTACGAGGATGCGGAGATTGCCGCGCTCATCAACGAGCTTTTTGTGGCCGTGAAAGTGGATCGCGACGAACGTCCCGACGTGGATGCGCGTTACCAGGCCGCCGTGTCGGCGATCAGCGGCCAGGGCGGTTGGCCATTGACAGCGTTTCTGACGCCCGACGGACGCCCCTACTTCGGCGGAACCTACATTCCCCGCGACGATCGCTACGGGCGGCCGGGAATGGGGCGCGTATTGCTTGCCATGGCGCAGGTGTGGCGCGAGCGCCGCGATGAGGCCCTCGAGACAGCGTCGAGCGTGATGGCCGCCATCGAACACAACGAGAGCTTCTCCGGCCGCAATGGCGCGCTCAATTTGGAACTCGTCGACAAAATCGCTTCGTCGATTCTTGCGCAATTCGATCC
>JBEKWT010000239.1:0-5179 GCA_049512795.1 Occallatibacter sp. | reverse complement strand
CATAAAAACTTACATGGCTCACGGGCGCTGCTGCCAGCTCGTCGAGCGGCAGTTCGCCGCGGAGCGTAAACACCGTCCATTCTGCGTCACGTTGGACTCCGTCTTTTCCGGCTCCGTCTCTTTCCGTCCAGTAAAGCGGCGCTCGCCAGCCACCCGCCTTCACCGCGTCCCATCCCGCTGAGAGCCACAACTCGGGCTTCCGGTAGCCGCCGTCGGCCATAAACTCCGCAAACTCGGCGCAGGTGACAAGGCGGTTGGCCAACGAAAAAGGCTCCAGCCAAACTCGATGCCGCGGCAGCTCGTTGTCAAAGCAGAAACCGCCGGCGTTCCCAGCCTCCTTCAAGCCGCCCTCGAACCGCGTGTAGTCCACTGGCTTCGTTTCTTTTCTGACCCCTGATCCCTGAACCCTGAACCCTTCGCCGTAGGCGGGTCGCAGCGGATTGGTGAAAAACGCATTCAGAATGTCGGTCAGCATCAGCTCCTGGTGCTGCTCTTCATGGTTCGCGCCCAGCTCAATTCGGCGTAATGCTTCCGGCTCCGGCTCGCGTTCGAACAGCCGCTCCATGGCCGCGTCAACGTGCTCGCGATAGCGCAAAATCTCGCCGGCCCCCGGCCGTGAAAACGACGAACGCAGCCGCTTCTCGGGAAACGCTGAAAAACTTTCGTAGTAACTGTTGAAGAGCCAGGAAAAATCCGCGTTGAAGACCCGGTAGCCGGCCAAAAACTCCCGCAACACAAACGACTCGAAGAACCAGGTGGTGTGCGCCAGGTGCCACTTTGCCGGCGAGGCCTCAGGGCACGACTGCACCATCATGTCCTCCGCCGAAAGCGGCCCGGAGAGAGCGAGGGTGCTTCGCCGCACTTCATTGAACCGGCTCAAAATCGCCGAGCCGGGGCCTGAAACTGTGGTTATGCTCATCGTCCGTCCTCCGGTATGGGACAGTGTAGCCTTTCCTTGTCAAAGTTAAAGCCTTTAGACGGCCCCCGGGGGCCTGCGGCTCCTTTTTTTCTGCCTGGATCGCGCGCTTGCCTTGCCCCAGACCGTTTCGAAGATGACCGTCCAAAGTCAGAAAGAGCTGGACCGATGCGGTCGCGGGATTCGCGCCTGGCGATCGGACAATTGTCCGCTTTGGATGAATAACCCCTGTAACCTGAGTGGGCTTGCATTTGGTAACCCCGGTGAACTGGCATTTGACCCGCAATAGTGCTTTAATTCCTGCCAGAGGTTGGCAAGATTCCTCGCTCCCCGGGCGCGATGGCAGGAGGGAGTATGTCTAAGATCGGCCTACAGCGGATTCCGGTCGCGGCACTGTTCGCATTCTCCCTGGCGATCCCGCGAATTCTGCCGGCCCAGGCAAGCGAACAGAGCCAGTCTCCGCCGGCACCCACCCCCGCCACCCAGGCCGCGCCTCCTGCGCAAGTACAGCCAACCGCCGAGCAGGAAGGTGACTCTCTTACTGCCCACCAGCACTACCAGGCCGCCATTGCAGCCTATTCCAAAGCGCCCCAGATGACGGCCGTGATCTGGAACAAAATGGGGATCGATTACCAGATGATGTTCAACTCGAAGGACGCCACGCGCTGTTACAAACAATCGCTCCAGATCGATCCTCACGACCCCCAGGTTCTAAACAATCTTGGCACGGTTTATGCCTCGCTCAGGGATTACGGCCAGGCGGATCGGCTGTACCGGAAGGCGTTGAAAATCGACCCCCACTCCGCGCTCATTCTCAAGAATCTCGGCACCAACCTGTTGTCGGAACACAGGTACAACAAGGGTTGGGAAGCCTACCGGCAGGCTTTGGCGATCGACCCGGAGATCTTTGCCGATCGCAGCACACCGTCTGTCGACGATCCTTCAACCATCGCTGACCGAGGCGCCATGAACTACTACATGGCAGCCAGTTGCGCTCGCGCCGGCGAAACCGCGTGCGCCCTCCAGTATCTCCGTATGGCGCTGGATGAGGGCTTTACCACGCGCAAAAAGGTCGCAAACGACGTCGAGTTCGCCAGCCTGCGCGACAACCCGGCCTTCAAGCAACTGCTCGCTGAGCAGCAGCGCACCCAGTAATTCGCGACCGGCTCGAAATCGCGAGCCGCACACCCTGCCAGGGTGTATCGCATCGTCGTCTCCCGCCGCGCCTCGCGCGTCTATTCAATAGGCCGCATGATTTGCCGCCCGGGAGCTCCTCATGAACATCCGCAATTTATCCACACTCGTTCTCGCTTTTGCTTTCACTGCCGCAGCCGGCGCTCAAGACTCAAGCTCCGCACAGCCGTCCGGCCAGAACGCAGGCCAGAATGCGGCCTCCGGATCAGGCGGCTATGGCCAGCGCGGTGGACGCGGCGGGGGCATGGGCGGGGGCGCGGGAATGATGATGATGGGCCGCGGCCTCATGGGTACAGTCACCGATGTTGCAGCGGATCACTACACCATTAAGACCGACGCCGGCGATGTCTACACCGTCCACTTCACGGCGGACACGCGCATCTTCAAGCAGGTAGCCGGACAGCGCGGGCCCGGCGGCGCTCCCGGTGAAGGAGCGGGTGCGGGCGGCAGCCAGGGCCAGGGTCGCGGCCAAGGCGCAGGTGGCGGCCAGGGTCCCGGTGGCGGAGGCGGCCGCGGATACGGCGGTGGCAATCCGCCCCAGGAAATTAAGCCGACTGACATCAAAGTGGGTGATGCCATTGCCGTGATGGGCAACATCGATGCGACCGCCAAATCCGCCGCCGCAACGCGGATCGCGCAGCTCGATCCCGCGGTCGTCCAGCAGTACCGCGCCATGGAAGCTGACTTCGGCAAGACCTGGCTGATGGGCAAAGTGACCGCAATTGACGGCGCAAAGATCACGCTCACCGGAGTGATCGACAATGCCCCTCACTCCGTTGTCGCCGATGAAAACACGTCCTTCCGCAAGCGACGCGATCCCATCACCCTTGCCGATATCCAGGTGGGCGACACCGTGCGCGCCGACGGTGCCGTGAAGGATGGCGTCTTTACCGCAACCAGCGTGAACGTCTTCGGAATGGGTGGCGGCGAGACGCCCACGGTACCGCGCAGCGCCCCGCCCCAGGCTCCGCCCACCGCGCCGCCCCAATAAGCGATCGCTAGAACTTATCCGCAAATAAGTAGCGCCGACCTCCAGGCCGGCGCTACTTCAAGAGCTGATTTGCGGATAAGTTCTTATTCGATCGACTGCAGCGTCCAGGCGCCATTGGTCAGCACAAACGTGGCCTGGCGCAGCGAGCTCAGTTTGTTGCCGGGATTGTGCGCGATATTCTCGAGCGGCTGCGGCACTCCGTCAAGATTCACGTCTTCGGTGAACGAAGCGATCCTCGTATCTCCGACCGTTTGGATCTCGCCCACGTCGCGCGCCTTCAGATGATTGGTCACCACGGTCTGGACAACAACCACAAAGTTCTGATCGTTTGGGTTGTCGGGCCGCCACTGAATCACATCTCCGCCACTGGCCAGCTTGAGTACCTTCTTGCCGTCCGGCGTCACCGTAAAGTCGCCCCAATATCCGTTGGGGTACCTCTTGGTCTCGAACCAGTACTTGGCGGTCACTCCCTGCACCATGCCTGTGGTGTTCACAGTAATGCTGACCGGCGCCGCGGGAGTCTGGTCGTACTTGGCCTGAATCATGGTCAAAGCCTGGGCCTGCGTCAGATCCGGCGCCGATTTGCAGCCGGCAATCCATAACCCGGCTCCGAGCAAAATCAAGACTCCGAACGCGATTCCAGAGTTGATGTACGACGAAGCCGCCACCTTCAGGCCGCCGCGACCATCAGGGAGTCGGCGACCTGGCAACGCTCTCGAAAAGGCACGCACACTCTGGAATCGCCGGAAAATCTGCAACTTGACCGCGTTTTTCACATTTCCTCCCTAAACCACATGACTAGACAGCGCGAAGCGGCGTGAATTCCTTCGCCACGCCATTTTTCATCTACTTTCCTCCGCTGTCAATGGAGTTGGAAGTGACCCTGCTCACACCTGCACGTGGCAGGGGAAAACGCGCGGGGCCGGACCGCCAAATGTTCCTTGCTTATTGCTCGCCAGAAGCGTTGGACGAAACCGCGTAAAAGCTCATCGCCGCATCGCCTTGTTCGAGCAGGCGGGTCCGTGCCAGGTTGCCGTACCGCTCGTCGAGCGCCTGTTTGCGCCGGTGCTCGGCGATGACGACCGCTCCATGTGCCAGAATCCCGGCAGCCGTCCCGCCCAGCAGTCCCAGCGTGATCGCATACTCCTCGGCCGCGTCATACGGAGGATCGAGAAACACTACTTCGTAGCGTTCTGGTTTTGGATTTTCTTCCGGTCTTGGATTCTGTTTCGGTTTTGGACTTTCTCCTAGCTTTGGATTGGGTCCGGCGACTCCGCGCAGAAACGCACTCACGCTCTTCGCGTGAACACGAACTCCAGTGCTGATTCCAAGCCGCTCCAGATTTCCGTTGAGCACCTTCAGTGCCGCCGGCGCGCGTTCGACGAACGACACCCGCGAAGCACCGCGGCTGATCGCCTCCAACCCCACCGCGCCCGACCCGGCGTACAAATCGAGAAACGCCGCACCCTCAATGCGCGGAGCGAGCACGTTGAAGAGCGTCTCGCGCAGGCGGTCGCTCGTGGGCCGGGTACTCAACCCAGCCGGGGCCGCAAGCGTGCGCGAGCGAAATGTTCCGGCAATGATGCGCATCGCCAACCAGCATAACGGAACCGCGCTACTGCGGGCGCTCCGAGCCAGCCTTACATCGGAACATAGATCTATCGGTTGCGGTAAGACTGCGTCGGGCAGGCACGAAGTGTCAGGGCACGACTTTTAGTCGTGCCGTAATCGGCGAAGAATGAACCGGGGCTTCAGCCCCTGGGCAAATCTTCTGCAACCTCGCCCTCGCACGAAAAGCTAGAAGCTGCTTTTCCACGGTCGTGCCTCTACAATCGGTGTATGCGTGGGTGGTCAATCCCGCTGGGCCGATGGTTTGGTGTGGAGATGCGCGTCCACATCTTTTTCCCTTTGCTCGTCCTCGTGCTGTTCGCCATCAGCGGCGCAGACGGATGGCCGCGCGCTTTGGCACTTTTTCTTTTACTCATAGCGGCTGTGGCCGTGCGCGAAACCGCGCGTCTGATTGCGGCTGCCTGGCTGGGCCTTCGCCTCCGCGCCGTTCTGCTGCTGCCCATCGGCGG
>JBEKWT010000238.1:0-5180 GCA_049512795.1 Occallatibacter sp. | reverse complement strand
TGCTTGGCCAGCTCCACCACTTCGTCGTCGGCCGCAAAACGCAGCGCGATGAGCTGGTCTTCCGTCAGCCGATAGATCTGCGCGTGCCATTCCGCCGGCGCCAGCGCCTGCAGCCGCAGCCGCTCCTCGAGCCGGATCACGCGGTCCTGCACCTTCAGCGGATACGTGCGCAACCGGAACAGCATCACGAGCCACGCCAGCGATAACACCACCAGCCACACCGAGTAGAAGCAGAAATGGTGCACGCAGTAGATGACCGCGATAACGATGCTGGCGATCGAAACGAAGGTTAGGAAAAAATGATACGGCGGATCGAACCGTGCATGACTCTTGAAACTTTGCGGCTCACTCATTTGCTGCGCCCGTTCCTGGCAGGTCTGGATTGGCGCTCGCGGCCGTTGGTGTTGCGCCCATGGCCGTTGGTCCGGACATCGACGCGCTGCCCGCGGCCCCCGGCGCCTGTGCACCCGCGATGGCCGAATTCTCTTGGGTCGGGCTTGGCGATGTCAACCCCGGCCCCGTCAACGCCGACAAATTGTCCGGCCCCAGAACCGTCGGGCTTTTCGGAATGAGGTGGTAGCGGCCGCGCACCAGGTAGTCAACAAGCAGGCCGCCTGCGAGATAAGGGTTCACCAATGCAATCGGGATCGCGTAGATCGTGGTCACGATTGATTCGTCAACCGTCTTGGCGGAGTGGCTCCGGCGCCGGTAGCCCGGAATCTGCGGAATCTCAAGCACCGCCAACTCTGTCCCCGGATTCTTGCGCGCAAACCGCACCAGCTTGTACGTGATCTGCTTCGGCGTGGTCATGCCGGCATCGGGAAAGATGCTGCGCCTGAAGGTTCGCGGAAAGTAGTCGTTCAGCATCACCCGCGCGAAGTCCGCGCAGTTGTTGAAGAGCAGATTGAAGTGGGTCCGGTTCGGTCCCGCATTCAGCTTCTCGATCAGCGCGTCATCTTGCGCTTCTGTTGTCTTAAAGCGAAAGGCGTAAATCCGCCGCTCGTACGCTGCGCCCAGCAGTTGCGTCCAGCCGCCGTGCACCAGGTTACCCGGCGACAGATTCGCACTTAGAGTCTGGAGATGCTCCTCGCGATACCGGCTTCGCAGGTCCACCACCGTATCGTGGTCCACGTGCGCGGGAACGTCGGCGGCGTTCTCTACCGAATACAGATAAGGAATAAGAGGCACGGCGACCCAGTCATACCCCTCCACGCCCTGATAGCGGGCAATCACTGCGCCCAGCTCGCCCGGCTCGCACGGCCGCACCTTCACGGGAGTCTCGGCGCAGATTCGCTCAAAATAGATGGCGTTGTGCCCGGTCGGGTTCAGGGCCCCAAAAAAGCCGTACGGCTCCTCCATCAGCAGAGCCGACTGCGCGTGCCCTCGCGCGCAGAAAAATCCCGCCGCCAGGACAACAACAAAAAAAATAACGCGGTTCTGACAATTTGAGAGCATCGGCTTCCCTCTGGGGTAAGAGTGACTGGTTCTCTCTCGGTCAGTGTGCACCAACTTCGCTGATGGATCGATAAACAGGATCAGCAGCAAACCTCATGTCATTGTTGATTCAGGGTTTCTGCTCGAAGGGGCAACGCAGGCCATCAGTGCAAGCGGATGCTCCCTCTTCTTGCTTAGATGCATTTCCCGGCTGAATGTTGCGGTTTGGTCTTTTTGTGGCCTGCTAGCGAGGGATTGCCGCTTGCCAACGGCTGACTGAACTACTGATGAGGAGGAACGATGATCGATGTCTCCTGCACTTCAATCAAGCCGGAGCCGATCAGCTTCTCCAGTTCGGGCAAAACCGCATCCACCTTTTCGCGCGTCTCAATGAACTCAATCTTGATAGGAAGATGATCCGAGATCTCGAGGATGTGCGCGGAATGGATGCGATGCCTGGCCCCAAACCCCGCAACACCCTTCACCACGGTAGCGCCGGCGATTCCGCTGTGAAACAGAAAGTCCAGAATGCTCGTATAGACCGGAACGTGGTGGTGCTTGGCTCCATCGCTCAGGTAGAGCGTAACTTTAACGGCCTTGCCCGTGGTCAACATGCGTTCTCTCTCCGCTCGGCTTCTGCGCCTGCACTCAGCGTCTTGCTTCATTCGCCACGCGCGCGCAGAACTTCCACTTCCAGGTTGGTAACGAACGATTGAAGCACCTTTGTGGGTAACTTGCAACTCTGCCCCAGCAATGCAAACAGGCCCTAGAGCAGGTCGGCCAGCGCCGTGCCGCACCATGTGGCAGCAAGCCCCAGAACGAGGCTCCCCGCCGCGTAGATCGCCGCTAACAGAAAAGCGCCCGATCGCATCGTCGACAGTGTCTCCCACTCATACGTGGAAAAGGTGCTGTAGGCGCCAATGAATCCGATGGGAACAAGGAATCTCCAAGCGGGATTCAGGTCGGCGCGCTTGCCGAAGTAAGTCAGCGTAAAGCCGATGATGACGCACGCTGTCATGTTGATGACCATCGTGCCGTAAGGGAACCTGGCTCCCATGCGGCCCGAAATCGTCGACCCAACCCAGTACCGGGCCATGGAACCCAGCGCGCCGCCCACAGCAATCATCAGATATTTCTGCAATGCTTAACCCCTTATTTAGATTACCGCCTTCCGCCATTCGCCTTTGCATTCGACCTCGCAGATTATCCTTCTTCTTCCACTGCTGGCTGCACAGGCACAGCATGAGGTTTCGCATGGGCCGCCTTGCGGGGAAGCAGGTGTTTGGGCAGAAAGAACGTATTAGCAACGAGCGTGGGAATAACCGCGCTGGCGATGATCGCTCCCACGAGGAATGAGTACTGCGCCTGCGTAATGATCTGGTGATTGAGGCCGAAGAGCGCTGAGATGGTTCCAAAAGTCAGACCGGTCGACATCATCAGGGTGTAATAGGCTCCGGCTGACCCTTGGTGCCGATGGGCCCTTACCGTTGGAAAAACGAATGCGGTCTTCGTCGCCATTTTGGCAAGGAACAGAATGATCAGCGTCGCAGGAGCCGCAATAAGCGCCGGTACCGAGACAAATGAGCCCGCACGAATGAAATAGAACGGCGTCAGCAGGCCGAAGGTCAGCGTCCGCAAGCGGCGGACGAGCATGTGGTCCTTGCCAACGGTTCCCGCCAGAACCGAGCCGACCATGTACGCCGGCAAAACGGCCTCGCTCCCAGCCCAAACCGCCAGCCCTCCCAGCCCAAAAAGAAGAAACAAGATGTACTTGGTTTCAAGCTCGGAGACCCGTCCGCCGTATTTCACAAAGAACCGTTTGGTTAAAAAGGGAAGAACCGCAAACAGGCCCGTGCAGACACAAACAAAGATGACCGTCTTGATGCTAAAGGGCGAGAAGATAAGACCCAGGGCGAGTACGGTTCCCAGATCATTGACAAAGCACGCCGCGAGGATCGCCTTGCCGAATTCGGTTACGTTCAGGCCAAGTTCCAGCATGACCGCATACACAACCGCGACTGACGTTGTCGAAAGCGCCACTCCGCACAGCCAGCTTGAGCGCATGCTCCAGCCAAGGATGTAGTGCCCGACCAGAGTGCATCCAAGAAACGGACCAATAAAGCCGGCCAGCCCGACCAGCACCGCCTCTTTCCACTTGGTTTTGAAGATCGTTGGCTCGAGTTCAGCGCCAGCCAGAAAGGTGAGAACGATGGCGCCGGCTCCGGCAAGAAAGGTGATCCATTGCGTGCTGGCGAGCAGCCCTCCGGAGCCCATGAACGCTCCAATGATGAGCTGTGCCACAGTGCCGACGATGATCTCGGAAAGAGCAGTTGCGACCTTAAACCAGATCGCAAGCAATGTCGCCACAAGAGCGAGGCCCACCCAGAGGGCAGACAGTGCCCATGCATTCGCCATGAACGCTCCTTATCGTGTGTACTCGGGGATCGCGCCGCGACATAACTCCGCAACAGGATTCCCTGTCAGGAGTCATCATCTGTCCGGCTAAAAGGAGAGGACAGCGGTTGAGGGTGAACTCCTTCACCACTGCTTCAATTAAAACCCGATGCCAACCATCGTGTCAATGCGCGCAGCGCCGCAGACTCGACTGCTCACGCAATTTCGGGAAGAGGCGCGGAGTTTTGTCAGCGCTGGTCCTGCTTTGGCGGCTTGTCGATGCGAGATTCAGTGAGCCCGACACGTGTGGAGTGCGTAGCGCCTGCCATGGCCAGCAGGAAGTTCTGCATCTGCGGAGTGAATTCCCTGCGTTTCGCTTCCTGCTGCGCAAAGCTCGCAATCCAATAAACCAGGGAGCAAATGAAACTGATTATATCGATCCGATTTAAATTAATATACTGCCAGCCAGAGGTTTGGCGTGCCTGCAGCACCGAAACCGCCAAGGCGATTAGCGAATAAAACCCGAGCCCGGTAACTACCTGCAATTCGCGATCGCGCCAACCGATTGACAGTAGTTGGCTACCCCCAGCCAATATCAGGAAGAACAGGATTCGCAGGATCGAGACGGTGTGCTGCAGTTGGATGATTAG
Source organism: Occallatibacter sp. (assembly GCA_049512795.1). Taxonomy (GTDB): domain Bacteria; phylum Acidobacteriota; class Terriglobia; order Terriglobales; family Acidobacteriaceae; genus Telmatobacter. The sequence goes on along the minus strand of JBEKWT010000238.1, from coordinate 702 downwards.
AAGCCACTGTTTCGAAGCACCCGTATGCTCCAGGCCAGAAAAGGACGCGAATGGCCAGATCACCGCACCTGCCAGCAGGATCAAAACGCCGATCACGATTAATGCGCTGCGCGGAAGCGAGGCCCGAATGGGCTTGAGTACGGACCACCCCGCCTCGACCAGGACACAGAACAGAAACGCCGAATCAATGATCGTTTCAATTGTGACGACTTGAAGAAACCTGGCCCCGTAATGAGGCGCAGTTTGAAACAATCGAACGAACATGTCCACTGCGATGTTGCTCGCCATATCCCAAACGCAGTAAGCGAAAAAGACCGGCAAGATCCGCCAGACGCGCCTATAAATGAGCAGCCCGACAAGAGCCGCTTCGACCGGGATGTAGCTGAAAAATAGGACTTCGTCCAGGCCCACAGTTTGCTTCCCGCCAAGCGCCGTCGCGCGATGATTCGAGTCTAACAGCGAATCTGGCACAATGGCGTACGATGCCTGAAAACAGGACCACAGATGCCAACGCCGCCCTTAAGGGCGGCGTTTTTGGGAGCTCCGAAAACTATTTCTCTTATTCAAATGCTCAGGCTGTCGGAGGCGGCAACTTCAGCGGGATCGCGCTGGCAATCTGGAAGCCTGTCGGAGGCGGCAACTTCAGCGGGATCGCACTGGCAATCTGGAAGCCTGTCGGAGGCGGCAACTTCAGCGGGATCG
>JBEKWT010000237.1:0-5466 GCA_049512795.1 Occallatibacter sp. | reverse complement strand
GAAGGCAAGTCAATGGTTTGTGCCGAAAGCACAATCGATCCCGCGCAAATGGCGGCGGTAAGAACCGCCAAGTGATTTCTGAAATCCATGGGGAGAAGCTCCACCTCTATCTAACGGACCCTCGATGAATTTACTGTAAACCGCGATGGCGGCACGCGGCGAAAGGTGGATTGTATGTGGAGATGATGGGCGAAGGCTCGTGCCCGAGGCCAAATCGGACGGCTGCACAATGGTGTCCCGCCCCTTCTCCGCCGCGAAAGCCCATGGCGGAGAAAGGTTGGGACTACGGGTAAATGCCGCGAATCTGCACAGCCTCAGCCACACGGCCGATGCCGAGCATGTTGGCGGCAATGCGCATGGGTACATTCCGCTCCAGATGAATCTTTAGCACGTCGCGGAAGGCCGTCTTCATCACGTGATCGAGGCGCTTGTAGATGTCACGCGCCTCCCAGAACAGGTGCTGCTCGTCCTGCACCCACTCGAAATAAGAAACGGTGACGCCGCCCGCGTTGCACAGAATGTCCGGGATCACAAAAATGCCCTTGCTCTCGAGGATTCTGTCTGCCGCGGGTGTGATAGGTCCGTTGGCCGCCTCGGCAATGATGCGCGCACGCACTGCGCCGGCATTCTCCGCGTGGACGGCGTTTTCAAGAGCCGCAGGCACCAGGATGTCGCAGTTCATGGCCAGCAGTTCGTGCGGCAGAATCGGCTCGCTCTCCGGGAATCCATCCACATGGCCGCAAAGCGTCTTCATATGGATCAGCTCGGGGATGTTCAGGCCGTTGCGGTTGTAGACGCACCCCGTCGAGTCGCTGACGGCGATGATCTTTGCGCCAGCTTCGAACAGCAACTGCGCGGCGATGGAGCCGGCATTTCCGAAGCCCTGCACGGCGACAGTTGCGCCCCTGAGGGTGACGTGCAGATGCTCGCAGGCAGACTCGATGGTCGAAAACACGCCGCGGCCCGTGGCCTCGTTACGGCCCAGCGATCCGCCCAGGCTGATGGGCTTGCCAGTCACCACACCGGGAATCGCATAGCCCTTGGTCATGCTGTAGGTGTCCATGATCCAGGCCATAGTTTGCGAATTGGTGTAGACGTCAGGCGCGGGAATGTCCTGCTCCGGCCCGATGATCGGCAGAATGGCACTGGTGTAGCGGCGCGTCATCCGTTCCAGCTCGCCCTGCGACATTTTCTTCGGATCGCAGGTGATGCCGCCCTTGGCTCCGCCGAAGGGGATGTTCACCACCGCGCACTTCCACGTCATCCACGTGGCCAGCGCTTTCACTTCGTCGAGTGAAACCTGCGGATGGAATCGGATGCCGCCCTTGGCCGGCCCGCGCACCGAGCTGTGCTGCACGCGGTAGCCTGTAAAGCGATGAATGTTGCCGTCGTCCATGCGCACCGGCACACCCACCGTCAGCATGCGCTCGGGGTACTTGATCATCTCACGCGTATTCATGTCCAGGCCCATGGCGTCTGCAGACGTGTCGAAGTTCTCCATGGCGACGTCATAGGCGTTTGCTTGAATCACTGCTGTTGGCATTGGATTTTCCTCCTTGCCTGAGCCACACGGCCGGCGCGCCATAGCGGGCCGGCTCTCGCTCAGGCCAAGCTCGTTTCGGCAACCCGCGCCGTGTTCTGTTCAACTGGCCGGCCGCTCGCGTACACCGGCAGCAGCCACTTCCGGTACGCCGGTAAATTTCCGTGTGTCGCGTCAAAATACAACTGCCGCAGCCGCCGCGTGACATCGCCGACGGCTCCGTTCGCGACCGGGCGGTGATCCACGCGCACTACCGGCGCAACGCCGACAGCCGTTCCAGTCAAAAACAATTCGTCGCAAACATACAGCTCGCTGCGCGCGATCGGTCGCGCGACCGTCTCGAGGCCCAGCTCGTGCGCCGCAAGCTCCATGATGGAATCGCGCGTGATCCCTTCAAGAATGTTGTCGGTCACAGCCGGCGTGATCAGTCGCCCTTTGCGAAGCATAAAGAGGTTGCAGGTAGCGCCCTCGGTCACGTGGCCGCTCTCATTGAGCAAAATGGCTTCATCGAAGCCCGAGCGGCGTGCTTCGTCGCTGGCCAGCGCGCTGTTCGCGTAGGCGCCGCAGATCTTGCCGCGTGGCGGAATGGCATTGTCTTCGATGCGCCGCCAGGAGCTCACGCCGGCGTGCAGGCCGTTCTCGCTGTGCAGATATTCGCCGTAAGGAACAGCGGCGATGAAGAAGTTGTCCTGTTCGTCGAAGGACACGCCGATGCGCTCGGCGCTTTTGTAAGCCAGAGGCCGAATGTAGAGATCGCCGTGAAAGGCATTGCGCCGCGCCAGCTCGACGGTGATCGAACATAACTCTTCGGGCGTGAACAGCACATCGATGTGCAGGATTCGGCAATTCTGCTTCCAGCGCTGGAAGTGCTCAATGGGCCGAAGAGCGTAAAGCTCGCGCGCAGCCTCGCTCCAGTACGCGCGAATTCCTTCGAAGACGCCAGTTCCGTAATGCAGCGCATGGGTCAGGATTCCCACACGCGCCTCTCGCATGGGCACATATTGCCCGCCGAAATACACAATCAGGTTGGGATCGGCATCCGTTTTCATGTCACACCTCCACGAGCGATTCCCGGTACAGTTCCCTTCCCCGCGCCAGGGCCCGCTCGTCCAGCTCCACCCAGCGCGGATTCTTCACCAGCCGTCGCAATGCGTCGCCGATGCTCGCCTGTGGCAGCGCTCTTGCAATCTCAAGCAGTGCTCCCAGCATCACCATGTTGGCCGCGCGTTTATCGCCCAGCTCGTCGGCCAGCTCAGTGAAGGGGCAGGCGAGGACATGCACGCCGTCGCGCACGCAATCGGCAGGAAATTGCTTGCCGTTGTAGATTACCCATCCTCCTGCGCGCACACTTTTGTCGAACTTGCGCAGCGAAGGCTCGTTCATCGCCACCAAAACGTTGGGCGAAGTGACCAACGGCGAATCGATGGATTGGCGCGACAGGCGCACGTGGCAGTTCGATGTGCCCGAGCGCATCTCCGGACCGTATGAGGGCAGCCAGGAAACTTCGAGGCCCGAGTCGAGGCCGGCTTCGGCCAGCACCTCGCCCAAAAGCAGGACGCCCTGCCCACCAAAGCCAGCGATGCGCACCTCGAGGTCAATTGCCTTGTCGCTCGCCAGAGCTGCCGCGTTGCCCTCCGGCAAGTCATCCTCGGCAACGCCAAGAATGCGCGGCAGTTCCTCCAGCGCTGGGTCCGGTGTCACTGGCCTCAGATCCGCCTTTTGCGTCCGCTCTTTCTTCCGGTCGCAAAACACGCCGAGCCGAAATTCCTTCTCCATCACATCGCGCACCCAGTGTTGCGCCTCGACCGGATTCAATTTCCAGATGGTTGGGCAGGGCGAAAGCACTTCGATGAGCGAGAAGCCCAATCCCTGCACCTGGTTCTCGATGCCGCGCTTGATAGCCCTTGCCGTCTGTGCAATTTGTTTGTTGTCGCCCAGGCCCACGCGCTCAATGTACACAGGAGCCTGAAGCGTGCTCAGCAGCTCGCTCACGTGCAGCGGATAACCTTCCGTGGCAGCGTTCCGGCCGTTCGGAGTGGTTGTGCTCTTCATGCCCAGCAGAGTTGTGGGCGCGGCCTGCCCTCCGGTCATGCTGTAGATGGCGTTGTTCACAAAGATCACGGTGATGTTCTCGCCGCGATTGGCCGCATGCAGAATCTCCGCCGACCCAATAGCCGAAAGATCGCCGTCGCCTTGGTAGCTGACGACGATGCTCTGCGGGTGACTGCGCTTTATGGCCGTAGCTACGGCGGGCGCGCGGCCGTGCGCGGCCTGCACGTTGCCCACGTCAAAGTAGTAATAGGTGAAGACGCTGCAACCGACTGGGCCGACCATGATCGTGCGATCCTGCACGCCCAGATCGTCAATAGCCTTCGCGATCATCTTGTGCACGATGCCGTGGCCGCAGCCGGGACAGAAGTGCGTCTGGTGCTGCAAATCTTCCTTGCGCTCATAGCGCTCGTAGAATGACCTGGCCCTGCCTTGCGCGACTTCGTACTCTGCTGCCGTTTCAGTAGGCATTTGCCACCTGCTTCTCTTCTTCAGTTGGCTGCGCGAGACCGTCGCGGCGCGCCTGCTCGCCGTGGCGAGCCAGCTCCCGGACCAGCGCCAGCACCTCTTCGTGTGACGGCACGTTGCCGCCCACCCGGCTCAGGAACTCGACCGGCCGCGATCCGTTGAGCGCGAGCTTGACGTCCTCGATCAATTGGCCCGTACTCATCTCCACCACGGCGAAGACACGCGCGTTGAATGCCAGCCGCTGGAACTGCACCACGGGAAATGGATAGAGCGTGATGGGTCGCAGCACGCCCACCTTGATCCCGGCAGCTCGAGCCTCGGCGGTGACGGCTTTCAAAATGCGCCCCACAATGCCATAACCTACCAGCACAATCTCTGCGTCCGCGGTCATCCACTCCTCGGCGCGCGCCTCGTGACGTTCGGCAACCTTGTACTTAGCTTCCAATGCGCGAATATGCTTCTCCAGCTTGTCAAAATCCAGCTCCAGCGACGTGATCATGTTGCCGCGCGACGCGGCGGTCCCGGCGACGGCCCACTCCGGCGAGTGCGTCGGCGTGGCCGTCTGCGGAAACTCGACCGGCTCCATCATTTGCCCGATGAACCCGTCGGCGAGAATAAATACCGGATTGCGATAGCGGTCTGCCAGCTCGAATGCCAGCGCGGTCAGGTCCGCCATCTCCTGCACTGAGTGTGGCGCCAGAACGATGGTGCGGTAGTTGCCATGGCCGCCGCCCTTCACCACCTGGTGGTAGTCGCCCTGCTCGGCCCCGATGTTCCCCAGCCCCGGGCCCCCGCGCGTAATGTCGGCGATCACGCAAGGCAGCTCCGCTCCGGCCATGTAACTAATGCCCTCCTGCATCAGGCTGATGCCAGGGCCGCTCGACGCCGTCATGGCACGCACGCCCGCCGACGCCGCGCCATACAACATATTAATGGCTGCAACCTCACTCTCCGCCTGCACGTACACGCCGCCAGTCTTCGGCATAAACTCTGCCGCGGTCTCGGCAATCTCGCTCGCCGGAGTAATGGGATAGCCGTAGAACGCGCGGCATCCGGCAAGAATGGCGCTCTTGACGATGGCTTCGTTGCCTTTCATCAGTTGCTTACGCATTCGATCGCTCCCCCCGCTGCGGCCTTTGCAGCGCGCGCCTCAACTTCGTGCGCGCTCAGCAGCCGATACACCGTGATCGCGCCCGGCTCCGGGCACGCCATGAAGCAGATGCCGCACCCGCTGCAACCGCTGCCGGCATACAACGCCGTCCGGTAGCCGTAGTGATTCAGCCGCTCGCTCATCGCGATCACTTTGGGCGGGCAGGCCTCGATGCACAGGCCGCAGCCCTTGCACTCCTGTTCGTCGATGCGCAACTGGCCCCGGTCCTGTTTCCGATCCGGCTTCGTGGCTTCGGTCA
>JBEKWT010000236.1:0-5211 GCA_049512795.1 Occallatibacter sp. | reverse complement strand
CGAACGCCGGCATCGATCATCTGTTGCAAATCGAGGGGCTCCTCGCCGGGACCGGGCTCGAAGCGCACATCCATGCCCAGCTTGACGAAGGCATTCACGATGCCCGTGTCCTGGCAGACGGGGCGATGGCCTTCGAAGCACATCCGGCTGTTGATGAGAATCTGCGCCATGGCGTCACGCGCGGCGGGCGACTGCTCGCGCTCGTAGGCCTGGGCGAGCGAGCGGATGTAATCCACCGGGTGGTAGTAGCTGATGTACTGCAACGCGCCCGCAACGCTCGCGATGAAATCTTCCTGGCGGATGACGGTCATGACGGCTCCCTGCACAGTCTAGGGTATTCGATGCCGCATGACGGCTCAAAAACGGCTGACATTTCGCCTAAAGACAAAGGAACCGGATGCAAACGAAGCCAGATGCAAACGAGAATGGGTGGACTGGGTTCGGTAAGCGGCGGACGAGAAAAACGCGATGAAGCGGCTGGCGGTTACCTGCGGCTTCACCGCAAAGAGAAGCAAAGTTTCAGATGGCGTACAAACTGGTTGCGCCCCAGAGCGGCGAGGCGGCGGTTTGCGGGCTCGAAAGCACGCTGCGAACGCGCTCAACCATTTGTTGCGGGCAGGCCCCGCTGGGTCAAGCCGCGTTCGCACCGCGGCCGATGGCACGCCAGCGCGACGCGATTGCAATCGCGCGGGGCAATCGCGCGGGTTTGATTGCGCCGCAGCGGCGCGGCTCAACCGGCAGCGCCGGCGCGGGCGGCACCAGCGGTGCGTGCGTCAAGCGGAACACTAAGCTGCTGGCGGAGGCTGCCGGCCAGATCGGCGACCACGCGGAGGCGATCGGCCACCGGCGCCGGGATTTCGCCGCCGCTGAGGGCCAGTTGTGAGTGCAGCAGCAGGCCCGCGACCGTGGACTTGAGCTCGGCCTCGATGGCTGCTGCGGCAGCGCGGCGGGCCACAGCCTGTTCGCGCTCGCGGCGATGGAGCGCCGAACGAATCTCGCGGATGAGACGGGCCGCTCCCGAGAGGGCAAAGTTGATCTGCAAAGGAATGGCGAGCCCGGCGTGCTCGCAGATGCGGTCCGCCGCTGCCGGATCGCACTCGGCCAGCGTCTCGTCGATCACCAGGGCCAGAAACTCGCGTTTGCGCAGGCAGGCGAGCGCATCGCGGCGGCCTTCGGCCACTTCAACTTCCATTCCAAGCTGCGCGCCCACTACTGCGGCGCAGTTGCGTGCGCCTTCGATTCCGGTCACTAACAGAATGCTCATCACGATCTCCTTGTTATCAGCTCTCAGCTTTCAGCGATCGGCTGATGGAATTTGGTTGTGTTTTGCTTGAGCGATGCGTCGAGGTCCGCTATGAAGACCGGTCCGGCCCAAAGAAGCTGCGGGCTGAAAGCTGACGGCTGACGGCTGTCTCTCACTCTTCGCGCAGCGGGTCGGCGATGCCATACTCCTTCAGCTTGCGGTAGAGCGTGGTCTTGCCGATGCCGAGCAGCTTCGCGGCCTGCAGCTTGTCGCCGTTCAGGGTGCGGATGGCGCCCAAAATGGCTTCGCGCTCGAGGTCGGCCAGAGGCTTGACACCGGGCGCGACTGCAACGCCGGCCTCTTCCCCGTCGCCAGCGTGGAGCGCGTCGTGGTTCTCCTTGAGCCCCTGCTGCTGCAACTGCGTGGGCAGGTCGCCCAGGTGCAGAACCGGTCCTGAGGAGAGAGCCGTCGCGCGTTCAAGAGAATTTTCCAGTTCCCGCACGTTGCCCGGCCAGTCGTGGCGCATCATGGTGCGCAGTGCCTCGTCGCTCAGCGTGAACTTGCGGTTGTGCTCGCGGCTGATGCGGTCGAGGAAGTGCGCGGCCAGGAGCGGAATGTCTTCGCGGCGGTCGCGCAGGGAGGGCAGGCGCAGGTTAACTACGTTGAGCCGGTAGAAGAGATCCTTGCGGAAGGTGCCCTTCTCGACCATCGCGGCGAGATCGCGATTGGTGGCGGCGACGATGCGAGCCTTGATGGGTATGCGGTGCGTGGCTCCGACCGGCCGGACTTCTTTCTCTTGCAGCGCGCGCAACAGCTTGGCCTGCAGGTCGAGCGAGAGCTCGCCGATCTCGTCGAGGAAGACAGTTCCGCCTTCGGCCGAGACCAGCAGGCCGTCCTTGGAGTGATTGGCCCCGGTAAAGGCTCCCTTGACGTAGCCGAAGAGCTCGCTCTCGATGAGCGTGGGCACGAGCGAGCCGCAATCGACGGGCAGGAAGGGCTTCTGGGAATTGGGCCCGGAGGCGTGAATGGTCCGCGCCACGAGCTCCTTGCCTGTGCCGCTCTCGCCCAGGATCAGGACGGGGTGCGTGCTCTGCGCGACCTTGGAGAGGATGCGGTAGATCTTTTCCATCTCCGGCGAGCGGCCAATCATGGATCCCAAACCTTCAGACAGGCGCAGACGCTCCCTCAACTGGCGCGTCGCGGTGTCGGTCATGTGGCTCTGTGCGGCGCGGTCGAGCACGGTCGAGAGCTCGTCCATGGCGAAGGGCTTGGTGAGGTAGTCGGAGGCGCCGCAGCGCATGGCCTCGACGGCCGCATTGACCGAGCCGGTGGCCGTCATGGCGATCACCGAAGTGTCGGGATAGAGCAGCTTGACCTCGGAGACCAGCTCCAGACCCTCATTTGAACCGGAAGGCAGATTGACCAGCAGAATGTCGGCGATGTGGCCGCGCAGAAGGCCGCGCGCCTGGCCCAGGTCGCCCGTGCTGTCTACCGCGTATCCCAAACTGGCGGCGATCTCGGCGCAGGCAGAGCGCACCGCCGCGTCCGCGTCTACTACCAGCAGGTGCAGACGGATCGCCGGTTCGGCAAGTTGTGGAATGAACTCCATCGCTCGTGTGTTGAAGACTGTATCCAGCATTGTATTCGCCTTTCGCATGTTGAGAAACTATTCGCTCAGCGGTCAGCTTTCAGCGGTCAGCTTGCCTTGCGCAGCGGCAGCTCGATTGAAAAGCGAGCTCCGCCCTGCCCGCGGTTGCAGGCTGTGATCCGTCCTCCCGCGCCTTCGACGATGGAGCGCGAGATGGTGAGGCCCAGGCCGCGGTGGCTGAGCGTCCAATTACTGTTCGACGCATCGCTTGTGCCATGCGAGGTGTAGCCGGAGGCGAAGATTATCTCCTGCGGGTCAACGGGAATGCCCGGCCCGTTGTCCTCGACGGTGAGCAGAAGGCAGTCCGCCGCGCCCTGCGCGGCCGGCTGCTCGCTGAGGCCGATGTGTATGCGGCCGCCCGAGGGCATGGCCTCGGTCGAGTTCTTAACCAGATTGACCATGACCCGCGTCAGGTCCTCGCCGGTGAGCCGGACAGGCTGCGCGCCGCCTTCGGCGTGAACTGTCAGGGCGATCGACGGCCCGGCCAGCGCCGCCAGCAGGTTACGATTGGCGAGCAACTCGGCGGCCAGGTTCGCGATCGGCACCGCGGGCAGCAGATCCCAGCGGCGGTTTGCGTTCTCGGCTGAGGTTGGTCCGGGTTCACTTCCGGGTATCGCGGCACCTGTCCGTTCCAGCTCCAGCAGCGCCAGTCCCGATTCCGTGGGCGTCTGGCTAACCGGCAACGCGACTGCCCTGGCTTGGTTCAGTGCGCCGATTTGCGCGTCCTGTTGCGCGACACGTTGCGCATCTTTTTGGACCTCGATCGTGACGATCTTCTCGACCAGCCGGCGGCTGCCTGCGGCCACAAGCCGGAGTTCGTGTCCATAGTGCAGGAAGGGGGCAGCCAGAACGCCCGGCTCCTCCAGGAGATCGCAGTAAAGGCCGAGGGCGGTGACCATGTTCCGCGCATCATGCGCCACCTCGGCGAGGGTTTCGCCCCGGCTATGCAGGTTGGCAAGAGTCTCAACAACAATCTCCACGCGCTTGCGGTCTGGACTCGTCCGCGTGTTCGCAAGGCCGTTTTGCTCGGAGTCCGTGCGATTCGCCTCCAACTCAGGACCCGAATGCTTGTCCAGAATCTGGTGCTTGCGGTCGAGACTGGCCTGCTTGCGCATTTCGATCTCCCGTTTCCGTGCAGTCCCTTTGAATGCCTGCGTCTCGTGCATATACCGGTTCCTTTCGTGCAGCGGTCAGTTGTCGGTCGTCAGTTGCCAGCACCGGGTCGCGTTTCGTTCTTCCCTGTTCGCTGATCTCTGTCTTCTGAGCAACTTCCCGTTTTTGCTTTGGGCGGTTAACTTTGTCCTGTTTTCATACACGTTGCGTGCCAAACGCGGACGGTCTTCCTAAGTTCCTGATCATGGGATGGATAAGTCTCCTACGGGCCCGTCCGTGGGGAGCATTGCGGCGGTTGGAGGGGTTCCAAAACGGAACTGAACCCTTGAAGACGGCGCACAAAAGACCAGTCCTATCAATTCGTTACGAGAAGATTCCTCATTCGGCACCTGTACCTCCCGGATTCCCATCGCGGAACGAGGATTCGTGCTTTGGGCCGTCCCGGCGGCGCTCCCTTACAATCCGTCTATGTCTGCAAGTGTTCGTTCCCTTCGTCCCGGCGGTAGAAGCCATACCCAGCTTCGCCCGCTCACGCTCGCTCCCGGATTTGTGCAGACCGCCGAAGGCTCGGTTCTGGTCTCGCTCGGGAACACGCGGGTGCTCACCAATGCCACCATCGAACAGGGCGTTCCCGGCTGGCTGCGCAACTCGGGGCGGGGCTGGGTCACGGCGGAGTACGCAATGCTGCCCCGCTCGACCGTCACACGGACCCCACGCGAGAGCGAGCGCGGCAAGATCGGCGGCCGCACACACGAGATTCAGCGGCTGATCGGGCGGAGCCTGCGCTCTGTCGTGGACATGCACGCTCTCGGCGAACGAACGGTGATCCTCGACTGCGACGTGATCCAGGCCGACGGCGGCACGCGCACGGCGGCCATCACCGGCGCCTACGTGGCCTTGTGCATTGCCATCCGACGGTTGATTGCCGCCGGGCGGCTGACCGAAAGTCCCATTCTCCACGCCGTGGCCGGCGTCAGTGTGGGCATCGTCAACGGCCGGCCGTTGCTGGATTTGTGCTACACCGAGGACGTCGCGGCGGCCGTGGACATGAATCTGGTCATGAACTCCGCCGGCGAATTCATCGAACTTCAGGGCACGGGCGAGGAAGCCACGTTCACCGAGCCGCAACTGGCCGACTTGCTCGCCCTCGGCAAGACCGGCATCCGCGAATTGCTCGCCGCGCAGGAGAAAGCGCTGGCGGCGGCCT
>JBEKWT010000235.1:0-5228 GCA_049512795.1 Occallatibacter sp. | reverse complement strand
CGTGCGGGAATCATGGCAGCTCGCCGCATCGTTGAGCACGCGGATGAGATCGGAATCCGCTGCCTCACGCTTTACGCGTTTTCTTCAGACAACTGGCAGCGCCCGGCTGCCGAAGTGGAGAGTATCTTCTGGTTGCTGCGCGCATTCCTTCGCCTGGAAACAGCGCGGCTCCGGGACCGCAGGGCGCGCCTCGAAGCGATTGGGCGGCGCGACCGGCTCCCCGAAGCTGCGCGGATTGCCATTGAGTTGGCGGAAGCGGCAACCTCTGCCAACCCCGGCCTTCATCTGCGAGTGGCCATTGACTACTCGTCGCGCGACGCGATTACGCGGGCAGCCTGCGAAGCAGCCTCCCTGTGTGGCGGGGCCCCTCTGCGTCCCGAACAGTTGCGCCCGTCGTTGATGCACGCGCTCGCCGGAGACAGCGGTGACGTTGATTTGCTGATTCGTACCGGCGGGGAAAAGCGCCTGTCGGATTTTCTGCTTTGGGAGTGCGCTTACGCCGAACTTGTCTTCACAGATCGAATGTGGCCGGATTTTGGCGCGAGAGATCTCGATCGAGCGGTGGAAGAATTCGGCAGCCGTGACCGGCGTTTCGGTTCCGTGCCGGCATTCGCGGCCGCGGGTGGTGCAAGGTGACGGAACGCAACGTGACTAGCTCACCGCGGCCCATGCGCGTCAAGTTCATTTTGCCGGCTCTCACCGAGGCCACCGACCCCTATTGGCGGCCGGTAAAATATTCGCTGTTTCCTCCGCTGGGGCTGGCAACACTGGCCGCATATCTCGGGCCCGACGATGAGGCGCGAATCGTTGATGAGCACGTCGAGCCTCTGACTCTTTTATGCGGCGGGCTGGAAGAAGTTCGAGCCGCTCTGGGATCTGCTGATTCGCGCACGCCAACTCACGCGTGTCACGCCGTTGCTTGAAGCGGTCCTTTCGCGCGTCAGTCGCCGCAGCGCTGTGGCGCATGCCCCGGCCGAAGCCCCCTTGTTTCCGATGTTCCCGTCCGCGACCCATGATCTGAAATTGAACGGAGCGCCGGGGTTGGCCGGCCATCGCACCGGCGCGCCTGCATTTGATTCGTTCCTCTGAGAGCGCCCATGACAACCCTCCTCGATGATCAGCGCTCCGCTCGGTCCCGGCTGCGTTTGCGGAACACGATCTTCAACTCGCGTCGCCAGTGTTCGGCGAGGGCGATCAGTTCCCACTCGATTTCCGGAGAAAAATAGCGCAGCACTGGCTCGTTGGCGGGATGAATGCGCAGGGCCGGCGCGGCGAGGATGAGGCGCGGCGCGAGCGGAGACACCTCCGCGCCGGCAAAGTAGCCGTTGCGCTCGAATGCCGAGAGCGGCGCGGCAGCAGGCGGCGCTGGCTGGCGATCGGCGTTAAGGGCGCGCACGCGAATCCAGTAATCGAGCGCCTGCAGCGGCAGGTGCAAATCCTCGCCGGCCTTTAATTCCAGAACAACCAACCGGCCATTGCGGTCGAGCGTGAGCAGGTCGAGCATGCCGCGGTCCCCGCTGGAAAGCGCGGGCACCTGCGTGTAGAGCAGGTCGCCGCGCAATTCGGGCACCAGCTCGGGCAGGCTCGCGCGCAGGCGCGATTCAAGCCAGCGCTCGGGCGCCATGCGGAAGAGCGGATCGTTGTGCGCGCCGTCGGCGTGGCGGCTGAGGAAGAGGCGCTCGAGAAGATCGCGGCAGAGGGATTCGTTCTCTGGGCTGAGCGGGGTCTCGTTTGCGCCCGCGCCGAAAGTCACTTCATCTTCTCGCGCGAAGGAATGTGCCGAAGCGCCATGGCGCACGCGGCCGAACTCAAGGCCATGCAAGAGAAGCCCTACCTCAGTCGCGGAGTGGGGACGGATTTCGACGCGCTCGCGCGCGGCATCCGGAACCAGCGGAAGAAGCCGGTCGACTCCGGATTGGCAGCGCTCGAGCGCGGCTCTAGCCGAAAATGCATGAACGAGGCGCGACTCCAGATTGCCCGTGTCGCGGAAGTCGACCTGCGCGAGCTCTTCGCTGCGCTCGTCGAGCATGAATAATTCAAAATCGGCTGCGGCGTGGTTCAGCTGCGCCATGCGCTCGGCCGTGGTGCGCCAGGCTCCCGCGGGAACGATGACTTTGAGGCCGCCGAAATGACGCCGCGCGTCGCCATGCTGGCGGCAGTAGTTGAGCCACAGAATTCCCAAAGTTAGGACGCCGTCGATCGTTGACGCAGATTCGGCCGCGCCAACGCCGATGATCGCATCGGCCGCGGAGCCCTTGAGCAGCCGGCCGCGCACATAGGCGGGACCGAAGCTGTGCTCGAGATCCATGGCCGTGCGCAAGCCGTCCACCTTGGCGCCGATGTAGTGGCGGGCGAGCACGCGCTCGAGGAGGCGCAGGTAGTTGCGGCGCGCTGTGTCGCGAGCGGTGGGCGTGCGGCGGTCGCTCGTTGGCGCGAGCTCGAGCGATTGCGGCTTGGCCGCGCCCATGCGCCGCGTAACGAGGCGCAGGCACTGCGCGCGCTCTCTCACATCCACAACCGTGCGCACAATGTTGCGCTCGTCGCTCCAAAGCTGGAGCAGGCAGCGGCCGTGCGACTCGCCGACCGAGTAGTGCGCCGTCCGCATGTCAAAGACGACGCGGCCATCTTCGAGCAGCACGGCCCCGGGATGATCGGCGAGATAGGATTCGATCGTCTGCGCCAGTTGCGCGGGCGAGGCAGGTTCGGCCCCCGCGCCCCCAGCGATATGCTTTTGTCGATGGGGTGTTTCGCCGGGGTCCATGGCCTTTTACCAGCCTTGTCGGGCGCGCAGGCTGGTGATGTGGGCCGTGTGGTGGCGCGAGTGCCATTCGTAGAGCGCGAGGTTCGCGGCCAGAGTCACCCGCCCTCGTTCCGGATGATTGAAGCCGCGATCGAAATCCTCTTCCGGCATCGACTCGAGAAGAGCAACCATGCGCTGATGCAATCCGGTGATGAAAACGAGTGATGGCTCAATCGGCAGGCTCGAGTCGGGCAGCCGCGCCCACGCGGCTTCGTCATACGGCTTGATCGTTGGCCAATCCTCGGTTAGAGCGAGCTTGAAGCGCACGTAGCTGTTGGCGTGGCTGTCGGCGAAGTGATGAACCACCTGGCGCACTGTCCATCCGCCGGCGCGGTAGGGCGTGTCGAGCTGGGCCTCGCTAAGGCCGGCCACCGCCGACCGCAGGCGCTCAGGAAGCAAACGCAGGGTTTCGATATGCGCAGCGCGCACCGCTCGAGTGTTCTCAGCCGGCGGGCGAAATCGCCCCACGGGGTATCGCAGATCTTCCTCATCGGCCATGGCAAGAACTTACCACGCCCAGGCGCCGCGATGGAACTGCGCTTGCGGAGCGGGCGCGCGACGCCTCTGGCGAGACAGGCCGGTTGCATTTAGCCGTGACCTGAACTCAGGCCGGATGGTGATGATGATGGTGGTGGTGGTGATGATGGTGGTTCTGCCCGTAAGCGAACGCCGGACTTGCGAACGTCATCAACAGCAAAGCTGCCGCAAGTATTCTCTTCATGGCTCGAATCCTAGCATGATTTCAATTGCCTGCGGACGCTCGGAAATAACCGAGGTACCCAGAGAAGAACCGCATGGCTTGCGACGGTTGACCAGGTGCGCTCGCATCGAATTGTTAGACGCCGGCAGAGTACACTTGGATTACGATGACGCACCCGGAAACTTCCCCAATTTCGAGCCATCGGCGTTACTTTTTTGAGAAATTCGGCCTGACTGAGCGGCTGCTGGAGCGCTGCCTGGGCGAAGCCCTGAGCGCCGGCGGCGACTATGCTGACCTTTACTTCGAGTCCGTTACGGCAACTGCGCTGGGCGTGGACGAGCAGATTGTGAAGTCGGCCAGCCAGGGCACCAGTGCCGGATGCGGCATTCGCGTGCTCAGCGGCGAGCGCACGGGCTATGCGTATACCGACAACCTGAGCGCGGAGCGGCTGCTGCATGCTGCGCGCACGGCGGCGCTGATTGCCTCGGGTCCAGCAAAACAGCCGGTGCAGGGATTCACTGAGACGCGCGGCGCCGATCTTTATCCTGTTCCGCTTGGCGGCTACGACGTGGATCTGGCGGCCCGGCTGGAACTGATTCTGCGCGCCGACCGGGCCGCGCGGGCCTACGATGCGCGCATCGTGCAGGTGCGCGCCGGTTACAACGAGGAGCTGCGCCGCATCCTGATCGCTGCCTCGGATGGTGCCTTCGCCAGCGACACGCAGCCGCTTTGCCGGCTGAATGTATGGGTGATCGCAAAAGATGGGGCAATCACCACCAAAGGCGCGGCAGGGGGCGGAGGTCGCGCCGGCCTGGACCAATTCGACGCGAGCAAAAGCCCGGAGACTTTGGCGCGCGAGGCCGCGCGAGGCGCAATTCTGCAACTGGGCGCGGTGCACGCGCCCGCGGGCGAGATGGAAGTCGTGCTCGGTCCCGGCTGGCCGGGAATCCTCCTCCATGAAGCGGTGGGCCACGGACTCGAGGCCGACTTCAACCGCAAGAAAACGTCGGCGTTCGCGGGGTTGATCGGTCAGAGCGTTGCGAGCCCAAAGGTGACCGTGGTTGACAACGGCAAAATGGCCGGCCGCCGTGGCTCGCTGAATGTCGACGACGAAGGATCGGCAACGCAGGAAACCGTGCTGATCGAGGGCGGCGTCCTGAAAGGCTATCTGTCTGACAAGCTTTCGGCGCGGCTCATGGGCATCGGCAACACGGGATCGGGACGGCGCGAGAGCTACCAGTCGATTCCCATGCCGCGCATGACCAACACCTACATGCTGGCAGGCGATGACGCGCCCGAAGATATTCTGCGCAGCGTGAAGCGCGGCCTCTACGCGGTGAATTTCGGCGGCGGGCAGGTGGACATCACCAACGGAAAGTTTGTCTTTTCGGCGTCGGAGGCCTACCTGATCGAAGACGGCAAAGTGACTGCGCCGGTGCGCGACGCAACGCTGATCGGCAACGGGCCGGAAGCGCTGAAATTCGTCTCAATGGTGGGCAACGACCTGAAGCTTGACGAGGGCATCGGAACCTGCGGCAAGGATGGCCAGAGCGTCCCTGTGGGCGTGGGCATGCCGACAATCAAGCTGGACAAAATGACGGTGGGCGGCACGGGGCGGTAAGACTGTGAGCTCGATCCCCTGCTCCGCATCTCAACGTAAAATTCGAACTGACAACCGCAACAATTCGGTTGGATTTCGCGTCAAATGAAGGCGCGGAGATTCATCCG
>JBEKWT010000234.1:0-5530 GCA_049512795.1 Occallatibacter sp. | reverse complement strand
CTTCTCGGAATTTTTGCCAAGCCAATGGTAAACCTATGCGGGTTTATTGGGTGCGAACCCTTTGCGCCGCTCTGCCAGCTCGAGCGCAATCCTCTGATTGACTTCGCGCGAAATGGGGTAGAACAGCAAGCACACAGCGGTCGCGAAGAACGCCAGGCCGGCCCAGACGCTCGCAGTTAAAAGGATGCCGCTCTGCGCGTGCGTGGACTGCACCGCCGCCTCGGAGACGAAGCCGTAGATCGAAAAGAGCCATCCGGCGATGGCTCCGCCGAGTGCCAGACCTGCCCACAGAGCGAAGACGACTGCAGCCGTGACCGTGCCGCTGGCGCGGCGGCCGGTCTTCCACTCGCCGTAGTCGGCCACATCGCCCATCATGGCCCAGAGGATGGGCCCCGACAATCCGAAAGAGAACTGGCGCAGCACTTCGGTCGCGATGATGACCACCGTGGCGTGGGGTGAAATGAACAGCAGAGCCGTGTTGAAGACTCCCGCCAGAAACATGCTGGCGATAAAGAGTTGACGCTTACCCACACGCGCTGAGACGGCGGTGGAGCAGGCAACGCCCGCGAGAAGCGCGGCAAGCCCGAAGCCGTTGAACCAGGCGTAGAGGTCAACATTTCCGGCGACAAAGCGAAAGTAGGGAAGCATCACGTTGCCGCGAATCACGATGGCTGCGAAATAGAACAGCGTGGCCAGGAAGAGCACGACCCAGGGGCGGTTCTTGAAGAGGTCAGAGAGATCCCGGCCTAGATCGGACTTCTGCTGCGGGTCAGGCTGGATGCGCTCTTTGGTCGCAAAGAAAGCGATCACAAAAAAGATGACGCTGAGCGCAGAGAGCAACCCCATCGTGAGCTGATAGCCAAGCGCGTCGTTGCCATGACCGAAGAACCTGACCATTGGGATGGCGAGGCTGGCGACGATGAAACCCGCGGAGTTGGCAAAGATTTGGCGGTAGGACGCGATACTCGTCCGTTCGTCGGGGTCAGAGGTCATGACTGCTGTGAGCGAGGCGTAGGGAACATTGTTGACCGTACAGACGACCCTGAGCAGGATGTAGGTGGTCCAGGCGTAGATAATCTTAGCGGCGGGGCTGATGTTGGGTGTGGTGAAGGTGAGCACGCCGATGACGCCGAACGGCAGCGCCGTCCAGATCAGCCAAGGACGGAACTTGCCCCATCGTGTATTGGTGCGGTCGGCAATAACACCCATGACCGGATTGAGGCACGCGACACCGAGGCCGACGACGAGGAAAAGCGTTCCGGCCTGAGCCGGAGTAAGGCCAAAGGTGTGAGTATAGAAGTCCAACTGCAGGGCCAGCATGGCCTGGAAGACGAAATTGGCGGCCATGTCACCCAGACCGTATCCAAACTTCTCACCGAAGGAGAGCCTTTCAGTCATACGTACCTCGTCTTCCCCGGCTCTTGCGTCCGCTCTCTGATCTGTTCTCTTCGGGCCCGGTTTGCGACTGGAGTTAAAGGCCTGTCGGAAGGGATGACAGCCTGCCGTTAACGACCGTGCGAAAGGGCCGGTTCCAGACCGCAAACCAGTTTATTCATGGAACCAACGACGGGCAAGGAGAAAAGCGATTTTCTTAAGGAGAACGGTCGTGTATGCGACAGATGCCCGACAGGCGTAGCAGATCGGATCGAGACAGACGTTGCACCGGTTTTGGTGCATCAACTGTTTCCTGCCCCTCCTGCATCCCACCAGACATGAATTCGCTGGCAGAAGAGATGGAAGATCGCTACTGCGGAGAACTCTCATCGGCGTCGACAGTCCTTGAAGTCCCTGCTTTTGCAGGCCGCAAAAAATTACCGGAAAAAGACTTTCCAGTGTCGCGGTTGCCTGCTACCCTCTCTCTACACGTGAAGAGATCACCGCAACAGGTGATTAATTCTCCGGATTCCCCTAAACTCTGGTCTATTGGCCGCGAATGGCCCAATTTCACGACTGGCATACCGTTTTCGGCGCGAACCCTTCGAGTCGCCGGCAAGACAAATCATCCGCATTAATCCTGCACGAAGAAGTGGAAGTCAGTGGTGTAGGGCGGAACGTGGGCCATTTTCCGCCTCGCGGCTTTGCGAAGCAACCCTGCCTGCCTTTCCGATTCGCGTGCAAATGAATCCCTCAACCGGGCCGGCCAAGGATTGAAAGGGGTAGCGCGATGAAACAGCCAGATCGATTCTCCACAATATTTACGGCAATACTGCTCGTTCTCGCAGCCTGCTGCGCCGCGCGCGCAGCCGAGCCAGAAAATCCAGGGGTAGCGGCCGGCGAAACGACCGCGAGCCAGCCGGCGCAGACCATTATTATTCCGGGGCCGCTCCGGTCATTCATGCGTATGGCCGGCATCAGTCAGGAGAGTAAACCCGGCGAGGTGCTGCCGCTGATGGCTCGCAATGCTTTCCTCTACGGCCGCCAGCTGGGGAAGAGGACGGAATACCTGGTGCTTGAGGACCGGTATGTAGAGGAGGCAAGGCAACTGCAGCCACTGGTTGGCGCGGACGGCGCGATCCACGTTACAAGTTGCGGCGATGTGGAGCCTCTGATTGGGGTTCTCGGATACCAGTTCGAGGATGGCTGCGGCCAGAAGGGCTCGACGTTGATAACC
The DNA here is from genome assembly GCA_049512795.1 of Occallatibacter sp. Classification (GTDB taxonomy): domain Bacteria; phylum Acidobacteriota; class Terriglobia; order Terriglobales; family Acidobacteriaceae; genus Telmatobacter. The sequence continues at coordinate 2,919 of JBEKWT010000234.1, read as the reverse complement.
GCTAACGCAGACCGGGCGTTTCTTACAATGGATTCGGGGTTCCCGCTGACGAGGCTGGAACAATCCCTGCAGCAAGGAACCCCGTTTACATACGCGTATCCGGCGTCGCGCGTTCCGATCCTGTTTCGCGAAGAGGACTGGTTGGCGCTGCTTCCGGCGAAACAGCGAGCCGGCCAGACGCTTCTCGACCTGCTAATGAATGACCAGAATGTGGACCGGCTTTATTCGGCGCTGGCGCGTCTCGATCCGGAGACCAGACGAGTCCTGTTCCAGTCGCCCGGACTCAAGCGGTTGCTCTTTTATGCTCCAGTCCTCGATTTTTATGGGAGCCGGTTGTGCATTCGGAACGGCGCCGTCGAATTACCCGGAGGAGGCGCTGCGGCGCACGCATGGGAAGAGCTGGTGGGCGCGAGTGCTCATTCACCTGGAGACTTCGTCATGCGGTTGCTGGCCAAGGACCAGGGTTGGCTGGCGGCATATTTTGATGCGTTGGCGCGCGTGAGTCCCGATCAGCAGGCGCGTCTTACGAGGGAAGACCGGCTGAAGAACCTTTACGAGGCCTATCGTTCGGAAGTTCCCAATGTCGATGCGGCAAGCAGCGTATTCCCAAGAAATCCCACTCTGCTGCTGCTTCTCAGTCGCCTGCAATGGGACGCGTCAGGCCAGCCGCTGATTCCCGGCAATCTGAGCGTTTGGCAGGAGGTGTTCGCGCGGGAGAAGAAGCTGCACCACACGCACGAAACGGGCCGGCACGCGGGCAGTGCAGACAACGCCGAAGACATCCTCGAGGCTATGGTGGCTTATTCCGACATTACGACGCCCGACGGACCGACGCAGGTTTATCTGATCCTGAGCGCGATTGACGCCGCACGACCGGCGGAGAAGCGACTATCGAGCGATACGGCGCGACTGCTTGCCGCAAATTTCTACCAGTTGAGCGAGTGGTACAACGTCTTCGTCGAATTTCCGGAGCTGGACGACGCGTCGATCAAGGACTTTATCGATACAGCCAATCGCATCGACGGCGTCTCGAATCAAACACTGCGGTCCAATGCGCTGGGAGCGTTTCAGGCCGAGGTGGGGCTTTGGCAGATCCTGGCGCGGCAAAGACAAATCGCGGGAGACGCCTTAAATTCCTCGTGGCAAAGCGCGGTTCAGGATTATGGGGATGTTTCTTCGGGGACGCTGCTGTTCGATGCGGCGCGCAAGTCGCTGCAGTCCATCATTGTTGCGGCCGGGGGCAATGCGGACCCGACGGAGGATGAGGTTGTCGATCTGCTTGCGGGCCCGCGGCAGACCAGCCCCGAAGGGACGCGTATCCACGACGAACTGGGGCGCAGAATCCGCGCCGTACTAGACGACCAGCGGCTGGTCTCTTTGGATAATCTCTTCGGACTCTATGATGGCCTGGAAGACATGGCGAAGGGAGCAAAGAATGGCGACAGCCTGCTGGCCCTGGCGGGAACTCTGCGCGAATTCGAGCTGCCGCGGCCGATCTTTACCGAAGGCGAACGTGTGACGTGGTCGCCGACGGTTTACGTGAACCGTCACGCGGAACTGCAGGTGCGGACCGACCTGACCAAGGTGATCAAAGCTCCGGGGTCAGCGGCGCAGTTGGAGGCTGCGCGGGCGCGACTGGCGCCGTTCCTTAGAGACACGCTGGTGGGCCTGAATTACGCCTACTACGAACCGCCCGGCGCGCAGATCCTGCACAGCAATCCGCTTTTCGTGCGCTCGCACGATTTCTCGGCGACTTCAATTCAGGGCATCGATCAGATCTGGGGCGCGCCGTCGCTGATTGGAATCGGCGCAACGGCCGGCGGCGGTGCCTACCTGATCGGCTCGCTCGCGGATTTGCCCTACGTGCTGGCGATGACGGAAGAGGATTTTATTTCGCCGGAAAAACTGCAAGCGCTGATCTGGCGAGAGACAGCGCCAGAGCTGCTGGTGAATGCGACTCTGCCTCGTTGGTGGGGCGTGAGCCGCGACGAATTGCATGCCGTGAATCTTTATCAGGGCGCGGGAGAAGAATTAATTAAGGATTCGGTAGACCACGCAGAGCTACGCGAGAAAGTCACCGCGATCTTCAGTGACCGCATGGGATGGGGCGAAATGGCCGAGATGGAGAAATCGCTCGAACAAAAGGAAGGTGCGGCAACTCTGACGGCCCAACTGCTTCCCACCGATACCTTCTATCTGGCAGCCGAGTTCCGAAGACGATATCCGGAGCAGGCAGCGCAATCGGGCCCAGCCAACCAGGAACTCGACGATCTGGTGCGCAAAAATCCCACTGATACGTCTCCGCAAAGGTTGGCGAAGGACTTCGGCGTTCCTCACCCGACGATGGCGGCATCCAATGCCTGCGCACTGCTGGCGGCGGCGCCGTTTCCTGTCTCCGGAGGCGTCGCAAGCCGGCTCTTCGGGGAATCGTGGGAGTCCGGCAACCTTTATTGGGCGCGCCTGGCCGATGAAAAAGGCTATGCTCCCCGAGCTGACCCGGCGGATGGTGGCGAACATCTCCGCGACAAGCATCGACGATTGGCCGGCATTGTTGCGCGCCATGGATCAGACCGGGGAAGAGTTCCTCCAGGGCAAGATTGGCATCCGCACGGCAGGCTTAGCCGTCGACAGCAACGAGAGAGCGAACGGGGGTACATAGAGCGATGATGATCAGAAACAAGACCGTCTTAAGCGTCGGCGTGGGTTTGAGCGCACTGCTCCTGCTCGCTGGTGAGCCGCGGTTTGCGGCTCAGGATGAGGGAACGCATCTGCGCGTGACAGTGAATCTGGTGCAGCTCAATGTAGCTGTGACCGACAGCAAGGGAAACTACATCAGCGGCCTGCATCCGGAGAATTTTCAGATCACCGAGGACAAGATTGCGCAGCGGATCTCCACTTTCGAGGAAGGCAACGGACCCG
>JBEKWT010000233.1:0-5247 GCA_049512795.1 Occallatibacter sp. | reverse complement strand
TTGTGTTCCATGGCCACGCCCAGCTCCGCCGCGCGCTTCAGCACCACGGCCAAATCCAGCTCAAACGGCTCCCGGCGCAGCAGCAGCCGGCCCGTCGGATGCCCCAGGATCCGCACATTCGGATTCTCGATGGCCTTCAGCACGCGCTCGGTCATCTTCTCGCGGCTCTGGTCGAAGTGCGAATGAACGCTGGCAATCACCACATCCATCTGTGCGAGCACTTCGTCGTCCAGATCGAGCGCTCCATCGGCCAGAATGTCCACTTCGATCCCGGTGAAGACGCGAATCTTCCCCTCCATCTGCTTGTCCACCTTGTGAACTTGCTTGATTTGTTCGAGCGCCCGCTTCTCGTCCAGCCCATTCGTCATCGCCAGGTTCTTCGAGTGGTCGGTGATCGCGATGTATTTGTACCCGCAGGCAAGCGCCGCCTCGGCCATCTCGCCGATCGAGTTGTGGCCGTCGCTGGCGGTGGTGTGCATGTGCACGTCGCCGCGAATGTCGCTGAGCGAGACCACGCGGGGCAGATCGTGCTCGGCTGCCGCGTCGATCTCCCCGAGGTTCTCGCGCATCTCCGGCGGCATCCAGTCCATTCCCAGCGCGGCGTAGATCTCCTCCTCGGTCGCAGCCGCCACGGTCGATCCATCGTCCAGCCGTGCCAGCGCCCACTCGCTCAGCGTGTAGCCCATCTTCAGCGCCCGCTGCCGCAGCGTCACGTTGTGTGCCTTCGAGCCTGTGAAATACTGCAACGCGGCGCCATAGCTGGCCTCCGGAAGCAGACGAACATCCACCTGCAATCCCTGCCCCACATGAAAGCTCACCTTGTTCTCGCCCTTTGCGATCATGTCCTGAATGCCGGGGTAAGCGGCCACATACTCGACTGCGGGGCCGGTTTTCTCCGGCAGGCAAGCTGGTTCGGTTGCCAAAAGGTCCAGGTCGCCGATGGTCTCCCGTCCCCGACGCAGTGAGCCCGCCGGCGTGACCCTCTCAATCCCTTTAAATTTAAGCAGATAGGCTGCAATCCGCGCCGCTTCCTCTTCGGCCACGTCGATCCGGAACCGTCCCGCGCTCCGCCGGTAGTCCTCGATTCCCTTGCGCAGCTTCTCAATCTGCTTTTCGCCCATTCGCGGCAAGCCCTTGAGCCGCCCCGCCGCGATCGCGAGGGCGAGCTGGTCGATGCTGCTGAGGTTGGGGCTGTCGGTGTTGGCGCTACTGACGGTGGGGCTGTCGCTGTTGGCGCTGCCGATCACGCCTGCATCCCAAAGCAGCGCCACCGTCTTCGGCCCCATGCCCGGCAGCTTCAGCAGCTCCAGCACGCCGGCGCCGTACTTGGCCAGCAACTCGTCGCGCTGCGGCAACGATCCCGTCGCGGCAATGGACTGCAGCTTGGCAGCCATGCCCTTGCCGATTCCGTCGATCGCGAGCAACCGCGCCGTGTCGCTTGCCGCGTCCACCAGATCAACGGTCGTCTGCTCGGCAGCCTCGGCCGCGCGTCGATAGCTCCTGATGCGGAAGCTGTCGGCTCCGTCAATCTCCATCAGGTCGGCCGTCTCCTCGAGCAGGCGCGCCATCGTCTTGTTGTCCATCGCGTAGCCCCCCGTCCGCAGTATCTTTCATCAGCGGCGGTCCAGGTCAATCGGCGCGAGCGAATTCACCAGGTGCTATGAGAGCGGCACGGACAGGGAAACTCCCTGCATGGAGCTTGCTTTGGAAATGTGACGATTGAGTGACTGGCGGGCGCAACTCACCTTGACCGCCAGGCGGCGGTCTTCTAGCGAACGCCTGGATCCCTACCCGCTACTAGGCCGCGGTGTGGGCGGCGCTGGCGCTATCCCGATTGCGGATTACGGCATCCGCCTGCGGGCCCTTCTGACCTTCAACAATATCGAACTCGACTTCGTCGCCTTCTTTGAGCGTTTTGTATCCGTCCAGCTGAATCGCTGAGTAGTGAACGAATACATCCGGCCCGTCTTCGCGTCCGATGAATCCGTAGCCCTTGGCGTTGTTGAACCACTTGACCTTTCCTTTGTATTGAGCCACAGGTTCCTGCCTTTCTTTCACTGTGCTTGTTCTCTTACCTGTCATTTGGATGCGGTGAGCATTCAGGGGAAGTCCCACCGATACTTTATAAGACGCCAAAAAGACCGGAATGGTTGATTGATTTTCCGTTCCACAACATGAAACCTGTGCCACGCTCGCATCGACCGCATGGTTGCCTGTGGAAAAATGCCTCTGCTGGTGCCCTATTTCTTGCGCCGGCCAGCTTTGATTCGCGCGTATAAAAGCACGCTGGTCAGCGTTTTGCCGTCCAGAATCGCGCCCTTTTCGATCATCTTCAGCAGCTCAGAGAGCTTGACCAGCCTCAGCTCGATCTGCTCGTCTTCCTCCGGATGTGCCGCGCCAGGCTCAAGCCCCTCGGCAACAAAAACCTTCATCGATTCGCCTACAAAGCCTGGGCTGGCATAGTACTCCACCAGCGGCCACCACTTCTTCGCGCGATAACCCGTCTCCTCGGCCAGTTCCCGCTTTCCCGCTTCCAGCGGATCCTCGCCCGGCTCAATCTTGCCCGCCGGCAGCTCCCAAAGGTACTGCTGCGCAGCGTGCCGGTATTGGCGCTCCATCACGATCCACGGATCCTTCTTGCTCTTCGAGTTCCCCTTGTTTTTGGAGTTATCGATCGCAAGAATCACCACGCTTCCGTTGTGGCGGATCACGTCGCGCTCGTTCCGGCGGCCTCCCGGCTCAATCAGCTTGTCGTGCAGCACCTTGAACTGAGAACACTGAAACACGACCTCCGAACTGATGATCGTGGCGCGTTCAGTCGTCGCGGCCGCCTTTCCCGCTTTGAGCTTCCCCTTCTTTGCCGCCTTAAGTTTCTTTGCTTTTTTCTCCGATTTCGTCGCCATTTCCACCTCGCCATTCCAGTTGGGTTCGAGCCGGTCATACACCAGGCTCAAGCACCAGACTCAATTCATCACGAGTATACGCACTGCCCTGTTTCGCTTTTGCCAATCCCGCTCGATTGTCTCCATTCCTGCATCGCCCCGGCCCGCCGTGGCATCCTTAACCAAGCGATAATTTTCGAATCCATGCCAGCGTATCCACCTCCTGCCCAAACCAACGAGCCAAGAGTGAACGAATCCTTGAAAGCCGATTGTTATCCCGTAACCGTAATGCCGGGTCAGAGCCGGCTCTTTCTCGACTTTTGTGCCGGGGGGCTCGGTGCCTTTTTGCCTTTGGACGAGATCTCGCAAGCACCGCCGCCGCGCCCCGCGCACTGGGCAGAGCTTGTCCACCTCGTGGCCGAACAAAACCCTTCCCCCACCGCGGAAGATTCGCTCGCAGCACTCGCCGAGGGCGCCGGAGCCGTGCTAACCGGCCAGCAGGTGGGTCTCTTCGGCGGTCCTCTCTATTCCCCCTTCAAAGCCGCTACCGCTATCGCTCGCTCGCGCAAGGCCACAGCTGCCGGCCATCCGCACGCCGCCGTTTTCTGGCTTGCCAGCGAGGACCACGATTTCGCCGAGGTTGACCACGTCACGTTTCCCGCGGGCCGCGAGCTGGCGCAGCTTTCTTACGAAAAGGCTCCCGAATCCGCACTGCCCGCCGGCCGCATCGTCTTCGACAATTCGGTCACTCCGCTCGTCGAGCGTGCCGCTGAGCTCCTCGGTCCCTCTGAAGCTACTGACGCGCTCGTTGCCGCCTACAAGCCCGGCCGCACATTCGCCGAGGCCTTCGCCGGCCTTTACTCTGCACTTTTCGCCGCGCAGGGCCTTCTCATCGTCGATGCCGCAGGCCGCGGCTTCCATCGCCTTGGTGCGCCGGTGCTCAGCGCCGCCATCGAGCGTGCCGACGAGTTCCACGCCGCACTCACCGAGCGCGGCCAGGCTCTCGAAGCCGCCGGCTATCACGCTCAGGTCGCCGTCGCTCCGCAGTCCAGCTTGCTATTCCTCATCGACGCCAGGACCGGAGCCCGGATCGCGCTTCGCCGCTTCGCGCCCACGCCCGCCGAGCCTAACGGCCTCTGGCACGCCGGAGAGCAGACTTACTCCACATCCGATCTCGTTGGAATCCTCGACTCTGAGCCCGAGCGCATCTCTCCCTCGGCGCTTCTTCGCCCCGTCTTTCAGGACTTTCTTTTTTCGACTACAGCCCAGGTCGGAGGCCCAGCCGAGATTGCTTACCTCGCGCAGTCGACGGTTCTCTTCGAGCGAATCCTCGGCCCGCAAAGGGGCCGCCAAACGCCCCCCATCGCGCGTTTCTCCGCCACGCTCATCGAGCCCGCCATCGCGGAGCTTCTCCGCCGCCACGAGCTGACGCTTGAGCAGGTCTTCGCCGACGAAAACGCATCGACGCTTGCGCAGCGGCTAGCGGCCCGTGCGATGCCCATTGAAACCAAACAAAAGCTGGCCGCCACAGGCAACGCTCTCGATGCCGAGCTCACCGCCCTCGTTGACTGGCTGCAGTCGCAGGACAAGGGCCTGGGCCAATCAGCCGACACCGCCGCCGGCAAAATACGCTACCAGATGAACCGCTTGCGCACGCTCGCCGCCAACTTCCAGCTCCAGCGCGAGACCACGCTTACGCGCCACGCCAACTCCATCTTCAACGCCCTTTATCCCGGCGGCGTTTTGCAGGAGCGCGTGCACGGCGGGGCTTACTACTTTGCCCGATACGGATTGGAGCTGGCCGAAACACTTTGTGAGCAGGCCGCCAGACTCTGTCCCGGCCACACCGCCCTCTGGCTGTGAGCAATGCAGGGAACTGGCTGACCCTTACTCACTGATCTTCAGCATCACAGCGGTTCTGACCCGGCCGACCATCCAAGCTCCGCCAGGGCTGGCTTGCCGGTTCGCTGACCCGCTGACTTGCTCACTGGCTGACCCCGCTGACCCGATCTCGGTCGCTCAGTCGTACCGCTCGAAGACAATCTGCTTCTTGTGCCAGCCATAGCCGTCGAGCAGCTCGCGGACGCCGGAGACCATGAAGTTGAGCCCGCAGATGTAGCAGTAGATGTCGAAATTCAGGTTGGCAGCCGGAATCGCAGGATCGACGGGCGGCGCAGGCAGCGTTCGGCCCTGTCGTTTCGCGCGATCTTCGACGATCGCCGCGACGTGAACTTGCACGTGGCCGCGCAGGCCGGTCCAGATATCGTCGGCGCGGCTCAGTGTGGGCAGGTAGTGAAAGTTGGGCACGCGATTGGCCAGCGCCTCGAACTCGGCCCGGTAGTAGATGTCCGATTCGTAGCGAGTG
>JBEKWT010000232.1:0-5247 GCA_049512795.1 Occallatibacter sp. | reverse complement strand
CGGTATAGGCGCGCTCGAAATCGGGAAACTTACTCAGCAGCGTGTCCACGATCTTCGCGTCCACAGGTTTGTCAATCCTTGGAGTCACTTCGATGTCGCTGGCATTGTAGCGGCGCTGCCAGACGCATGGCGGAGAGATCACCACATCGCCACCGATGAATTCGCTCCAGTGCATGTGATTGCGAAAGGCCGCGGAGAGAAGGCGCAGGCGATAGCCGCGCTCGCGATAGATTTTGTAGGCCTTCTTGAAGACGGCGACGCCCGCCCACTCAAGATAGCCGGGATCGACAGAGAGATTTCGCTTGTCGTGGAGGACCTTGAGCCAATCGTCGAGGCGGCCGACCATGAGCGTGCAGATAGGGCCCATGGTGGCGATGGAGAGGCCTTCGGCTTCGCGGCGGCGGAGGCCGCGCTCGACGGCCTCGGCGACGGCGATGGCCTGGGGGAGGGTGAAACTGACGGTGGCGTTGATGCTGATGCCGCGCCAGGTAGCTTCCTCAATGGCGGGAATGCCGGCGCGGGTGGCGGCGATTTTGACGATCATGTTGGGCGCGAGCTGGCTGAAGCGGACGGCCTGGCGGAGCATGGCTTCGGTGTTGCGGTAGTTGCGCGGGTCGGTTTGGATTGAGAGACGGCCGTTGCGGCCTTTTTCGCGCTCGAAGATGGGCAGGAGCAAGCGCGCGGCGTTTGCGGAGATTTCTTCGACGATGCGCCAGGAGAGTTCGTCTTCAGTCAAGTTGGGCTCAGCGGCAGCGAGTGCGAGGATGCGCGGCTTCCAGACGGCGAGCTCCTGTTTCAGGACCGCGACGGCGATGGAAGGGTTGCAGGTGGCGCCGACTGCACCGTGCTCAATTGAGTAGGTGAGATCTTCGACGGAGGCCGAGTCGTTCCACAGACAGGTGGGGGTTGTCTGGGTCATTTTATGGAGCGGACTCTTGTAGTCGGGCATAAGGCGGCGGAAGTCCCGCATCGTCCGGGAGATGCAAACGTGTGCAGAAAAACCCTAGCACCGGGGAAAGTCGAAGGTCAAGAAATGGAGCAGGGGAGGAGGAAACGAAACAGATTTTCACGGTTGACAGGGAGGGTCATTTTGTGGAGACTCATCAAGGTGCACACGTGTGCAGGAGTGGCGTTGTTTGCGCGGATTTATCGATTTACATCCGGTGAAGGCGTAAGCCGGAAATCAGAACGTTGTTTTGAAGTTGTTTTGAATTTTTTTGAGCAGTTTTCCAGTTCGCATGTGGCGTCTCTGGAACTGTACAAGGTGGCTTTTCATTTAGGAAAAAGCCACTGAGTAGTTTTGGCTTCGCCTTACAGCAACTGGAAAACTGCTAGACCCCAGGAGCAATGATGAGTGATTTGCTGATCCGGCCGGAGAAATTCCGCGACCGGACTGAAGGTTTTGGATACGAGTTTTTATCATTTGAGACGCGCAAGCTGGAGGCGGGACAGAAATACAAGAGCGAAACGGCCGCCAGAGAGATGGCCATGGTGGTGCTGGGCGGCGTTTGCTCAGTGACAAGCTCGCGGGGCGAGTGGCGAGGAATCGGCCAGCGCGAGACGGTTTTTGACGGGTTGCCTTACACGCTGTATCTGCCGATCGGCACCAGCTTTACGGTGAGTGCCGACGTGGCGTGCGATTTGGCTTTTTGTTACTGCAAGGCTGATGAAGAGTATCCGGCGCGGCTGGTGACGCCGGCCCATGTGTCGATCGAGATTCGCGGCGGCGGAAACGCCACGCGACAGATCAATTCCATGCTGGCGCCCACGTTTCTTGCGCAGAGGCTCATGGTGGTGGAGGTATTTACGCCCGCGGGGAACTGGTCGAGCTACCCGCCGCACAAACACGATGTGCACAACCCGCCGGAAGAAGTAGATCTCGAGGAGATTTACTACTACCGGATCGAGCGGCCGGAGGGATTCGCGGTGCAGAAGGTGTATACCGCAGACCGGCGCATTGACGAGACGATGACGGTCGGCGACGGCGATCTCGTGCTGGTTCCAGAGGGATACCATCCGGTGGTGGCCGCGCACGGATACAACGTGTATTATCTGAACGCGCTGGCGGGTTCGGCGCGGTCGCTGGCCTGCTCGGACGATCCGGATCATGCGTGGGTGAAGAGCGGCTGGAAGGAAAAGGACCCGAGGCTGCCGATGGTTAAAAGATAGGGACCAAGGGACCCCAGCGACGAGGACCTGTCGCCGGGGGCCCCGGCAGGGAACAAGGGAACGAGGGACTAAGGGACTCGGGACTAAGGGACTGAGGGACTTAGGGACTTGGCGCGGCCCGACCTGGCCACAAAAACAAAAGAGTGGCGAGGATGGGGCACCCAAACGGGGAGCGGGCATGAAGACGCGGCGCATGACGATGGCTCAGGCGCTTATCGCGTTCCTGAAGCAGCAGCATGTGGAACGGGACGGCCGCGAGCACGCGTTCTTCGCCGGAGTACTGGGGATATTTGGGCACGGAAACGTAGCCGGAATCGGCCAGGCGCTCGAGGAGAATCTCGACTTCCCTTACATATTGATGCGCAATGAGCAGGCCGGCGTGCACATGGCCGCAGGCTTTGCCAAGGCGAGCAACCGGCTGCGCACTTTTGCGTGCACATCATCGATTGGGCCGGGCGCGACGAATATGATTACCGGCGCAGCGCTGGCGACGATCAACCGGCTGCCGGTGCTGTTGCTGCCGGGCGATATTTTTGCGCGGCGCAACGTGGCACCCGTTTTACAGCAACTCGAGTCGCCGACGACGCAGGACACGGGCGTGAACGATTGCTTCAAGCCTGTCTCGCGCTATTGGGACCGCATCTACCGGCCGGAACAACTGATCACTTCCCTTCCCGAGGCGATGCGCGTGCTGACTTCGCCATCGGATTGCGGCGCGGTGACGCTGGCGCTGCCGCAGGACGTGCAGACCGAAGCGTTCGACTATCCCGAAGAGCTGTTTCGCAAGAGGGTGTGGCTGATCCGGAGGGGCGAGCCGGACAGAATTTCGCTGGAGCGCGCGGTGCAAGCGATTTGCGCGGCGGAGCGGCCGTTGATCGTGTGCGGCGGCGGGGTGCTGATGAGCGAAGCTTCGCAGGCGCTGAGCGATTTTGCGGGGCGGACCGGAGTTCCAGTTGCGGAGACGCAGGCGGGCAAGGGCGCGCTGGCTTGGAATCATGCGCAGGTGGTGGGAGCGATTGGAGCGACGGGATCGCCGGCAGCGAACCGGCTGGCGAACGCGGCCGATGTGGTGATCGGGATCGGAACGCGCTACTCCGATTTCACGACGGCATCGATGACAGCGTTCCAGAATCCAAACGTGAAATTCGTGAACATCAACACCGCGGAGTTTGACGCGTACAAAGTGGGCGCGATTCCGGTGGTGGCCGACGCGCGCGTGGCGCTGGAACAACTGGGCACTGCGGCAGGTGCGTTCAAGGTGAGTGCTGCGTATGCGGCGGAGATTGCGGAGTTGAAGGCGAAGTGGGACGCGGAGGTCGACCGGCTGTTCGATCTGGGTAGGGAGTCTTCGCTATCCCAGGTCTCAAAAGCGAGACCTGGGGCACCCGTTGGCGACAGGAAACCGGCGCAGAGCGAAGTGATTGGCGCGATGTGGGAGGCGGCGGGTGAGCGCGACGTGCTGCTGTCGGCGGCAGGAAGCCATCCCGGCGACCTGCACAAGTTGTGGCGCACGCGCACACCGAACGGCTATCACATGGAATACGGCTACTCGTGCATGGGATACGAGATTCCCGGCGCGATGGGCGCGAAGATGGCCGACCCGAGCCGCGAGGTGTTCGTGTTCCTCGGCGACGGAACGTATTTGATGGCGCCCGCGGAGATTGCGACCAGCGTGCAGGAGGGGGTGAAGATCATCATTGTGCTCGTGGACAATGGCGGGTTCGCGAGCATCGGCAGCTTAAGCCGGTCGCTTGGGCAGGGCGGGTTCGGAACGCGGTACCGACTGCGCGATGCGAAGTCGGGCCAGTTGGATGGCGCTGCGCTGCAGGTGGACTTTGCCGCGAATGCGCGAAGCCTGGGAGCGCACGCGATTAAGGCGGGGACGCTGGGCGAGTTAAAGAAGGCGCTCGAGGATGCAAAAGCGATGGATCGGACCACGGTGATCGTGGTGGAGACAGATGCGTCGATCGGCGTGCCCGGCTACGATTCGTGGTGGGACGTTGCGGTAGCGGAAGTGTCTGAGATGGAGAGCGTGCGCGAGGCGCGGGCACGCTACGAAGAGGCGCGCAAGAGGGAAAGGCATCATTTGTGACGGCAGCGGAGTTAGCGGGACAGCCGATCTGGTCTCCCACCCTAAACGCTAAAAGCGCGTTTAGGATGGGGCACCCATGAGGAGTGGTACAAGATGGAGCGGTTGCAGAATTTCATCGAAGGCGAGTGGCGCGGGTCGAGCGCGAGCGAAACGCTGAACGTGATCAATCCGGCGTCGGCCGAGGTGCTGGCGGAGGTTCCGTTGTCGCCGGCAGCGGACGTGAATGCGGCCGTGGAAGTGGCGCAGCGCGCGTTTGTGGAGTGGCGACGCACACCGGTGGTGGATCGCGTGCAGCCGCTGTTCCGGCTGAAGACCTTGCTGGAAGAACATCGTGACGAGCTGGCGCTGTCAATCACGAATGAGTGCGGCAAGACGCTGACGGAGAGCAAGGCGGAGATTCTGCGCGCGGTGGAGAACGTGGAGACGGCGTGCGGGATGCCGATGATGATGCAGGGGACGAATTGCGAGGACATCGCGGCGGGCATCGACGAGCACATGATCCGGCAGCCGCTGGGCGTGGTAGCGGCGATCGTGCCGTTCAATTTTCCGGGGATGATTGCGTTCTGGTTCTTTCCATATGCGGTCGCGGCAGGAAATTGCTTTTTGCTGAAACCGTCGGAGCGCGTGCCCATCACTTCGCAAAAACTGTTTGCGCTGATTCAGGCGGCGGGCTTTCCGCCGGGGGTGATGCAGCTTGTGAACGGCGGTCGGGAGACGGTGAACGCGATTCTCGATCATCCGGGAATCCGCGCGGTGAGCTTTGTGGGTTCGACGGCGACGGCGAAATACATTTACAGCCGGGCGGCGGCCAACGGAAAACGCGCGCAGTGCCAGGGCGGCGCGAAGAATCCGGTGGTGGTGATGCCGGACGCGGATATGGAGATGACGACGCGGATTCTGGCCGATTCCGCTTTTGGTTGCGCGGGGCAACGGTGCCTGGCTGCGTCGGTGGCGATTACGGTTGGCGGGGCTCGGCCGAATTTCAC
>JBEKWT010000231.1:0-5253 GCA_049512795.1 Occallatibacter sp. | reverse complement strand
ACGTCCGGCGGCAAGCTGGCGCTGTTTAACACGATCCAGGTGCTTGTGGACCATGGCGACGAGGTGATTCTGCCTGTTCCGTACTGGGTGAGCTTCAAGGACATCATTCAGTATGCGGGCGGCACCGTGGTGTTCCTCGAGACGAGCGAAGAGGAGAGCTTCCGCATTACGGCCGACGCGATTGAGCGGGCGATTACGCCGCGGACCAAGGCGATCATTCTGAATTCGCCGTCGAATCCGGCGGGGTCGGTGGTTTCAGCGGAGGATCTGGAGCGGATTGTTCACCTGGCGCACGACCGCGGGATTTTCCTGCTTCTGGATGAGTGCTACGTGTACCTGAACTATGCCGGAAAGCCAGTGTCGGGTGGGTCGTTCACGTGGGCCAAGGAGCACATCGTGATTCTGGGGTCGCTGTCGAAGACGTACGCGATGACGGGCTGGCGCGCGGGTTATGCGCTGGCAGCAAAGCCGGTGGCCGCAAACCTGAGCAAGCTGCAGTCGCAGTCGACTTCGAACGCGACAAGTTTTGTGCAGAAGGCAGCGATTGCGGCGCTGAGCGGCTCGCAGGAGTGCGTGGCGGAGTTTCGCGCGGAGTTTATCGAGCTGCGCGACTATATGCTGGCCGCGCTGAAGAAGATCCCCAAGGTGACGTGCACCAAGCCGGAGGGCGCGTTCTACGTGTACCCCAATATTTCGGCGTACCTGGGCAAGGGCGGCATTCACACGGCGACGGAACTGGCCACGCGACTGCTGCACGAGGGCCACGTTGTGACGGTGCCGGGCGAGGCGTTCGGGACCGGGGAACATGTGCGCATCTCGTATCCCGTGACCAGAGAGAACATCGACGAGGGCACGCGGCGGATGGGCGAGTTCCTGACGGGGCTGAGATAGACGCAGCGATCAGCGATCAGGGGTCAGGGGGCAGGGGTCAGGGATCGTGCGGCCCGAGGCTCGACCGGCCCATCAAGAACCAATTTATTCAAACGGCTCTAGCGATTCGCGACAGAAGCGATGCTTGCGGCGGCGGGCTTCGAGTTTGCGGCGGCCGCCCACTCGCTGATGGGATGCCTCTCTTGGCACTCACCGCACGTGGTGTTGGGGAACTGAGCTCCACAATAGGGGCAAACAGCCGCTGATTCGAACGTGTCGAAGTTCCGGCTGCATTGTGCGCATTTCCAGAGAGGGCCGACGGGCGGTTTTGCCCCGCAGTCAGGGCAGGCAAAGCCCTCGCGGCGCGGAAGCTTTTCCAGAAGGATCATGGTCCGGGCGCTCTTGAATCCGCCCCAGCAACTGAGCAGCATGTAGGCGGCGATGAGCAATGACCAGGTGGAGTGCATCCACAAGGCAAGGCAGACCAGGCCAGCCGCGCCGACAAATCCAAGAATCGTGGCGACGTAGAGGCTGCGCGCGCGCCCCATGAAAAACCAAAGCAGGGAGCGTAGGATCTGGCCGCCATCGAGCGGATAGATGGGCAGAATGTTGAAGACCAGCAGGATGACGTTGATCCACAGAACCCAGCCAAGCAAGGTGTAGGCGTTGGGCATGGAAGCGGCCCAACCCAGCGAGCGCGCCGCGAGAAAGGCGCCCCCGAAGACAGGCAGAAGAGCGACGTTGACCAGGGGCCCGGCGGCGAGGCTCCAGAGCGTGGCGGCGGGGCGCTGCGGCGGATTGACGTAGGCGACGCCGCCCAGCGGCCAGAGCATGATGCGGTCGACCGTGCCGCCGACCTGACGGCAGGCCAAGGCGTGGCCGAACTCGTGCAGAAGGACGATGGCGAAGAGGGCCAGGTACTCGAAGGCGCTCCAAACCAGGGAGGTGTAGCGGCCCTGGCGGCTGCCTATCTCGATGACCGCGACGACAAACCAGGACCAGTGCAGGTAGAGATCGATTCCCGCAACACGACCGAGATGGATGGAACCCTGACGTAGGCCTGGCATTGCAGATAGCTTACGCCAGAGCGGTTCCACAATTCACGTGCCCCCTCCAACTTCTTACAGGGTGGCTTTTACTTCCACCCCACAGACGAAGACCTGTCTGTGGGGACCCCGGTTAATGAAAAAGCCACTCTGCGGTTGCGGTCCCGGGTAAAGCAATTGTGGAACCGCTGTAGTTGCGGGGTTGGGGAGACGACCGGATGCGGTGCGCGTGGACCGGGCAGCCCAGGATTTAGGGGCGCGGGGAGGGCGGGCGCGGAACGCGCGGTAGTCGAGCGCTTCAGTCAATTTGGCAATCAGTCTGGCGGCAAATGGTCTGGCCGGGGTGGCAGTTGAGGCTGCCGGAAGGCCGACGGCCAATTTTATTCGTTCCTCTATGGGCAAACGTTGTCTCTGTCGGGTAGGATGGTTGTTCGAATGAAAGACCAAATCGATTTTCGACCCGTGATTCTGGCCGGAGGCAGCGGCACGCGGTTCTGGCCACGCTCGCGGCGCGCGCACGCCAAGCAGGTTCTGGCACTGGATGGGGAGCGCTCCATGATCCAGCAGACTGTGGAGCGGCTGAAGCCGCTGGCGGGGCTGGATAAGACTTGGATTATTACCAACGAGTATCTGGCTCACGAGATCGCCGACCAGTTGCCCGGTCTGCCGGCTGCGCAAATTGTGCAGGAGCCGGTGGCGCGCAACACGGCTCCGGCCTGCGGGCTGGCCGCATTCCTGATCGAGCGCGAAAACCCGAACGCGGTGCTGGGCGTGTTTCCGTCGGACCACGTGATTGCCGACGAGCCGCGCTTTCTGAAGGCGCTACAGAAGGGGACAGCCGTGGCCGCGGCGGGCGAGAACATCGTAGTGCTGGGCATTGAGCCCTTCCGCGCCGAAACCGGCTACGGGTACATCGAAACCGGCGACCTGACAAATGACGATTCGGCGCTCCATGTGCGCAGGTTCATCGAGAAGCCGAACCAGAATCGCGCCGATGAGTTTGTGGCGGCAGGAAACTACTACTGGAATTCGGGAATGTTTCTGTGGTCCGCGCGGACGCTGGCCAATGCTGTGCGCGAGCATGTGCCGGAGACGGCTCCGCTGCTGGAGGCCATCGCCGCGGCGTGGGGTACGCCTGCGTTCGAGGAGGTGTTCCGCACCACTTATCCGAAGTGCGAGAACATTTCAGTTGACTATGCCGTGCTTGAGCCGCGATCGGCGAAGGGAGAGCATCTCTCGCATCTGTATTGCATTCCCGCGGAGTTCAACTGGAACGATCTCGGCTCGTGGGCATCGCTCTACGAATACCAGGTGGAGACGCGGCTGCGGGGCGACGCCGAAGGCAACGTGGCCGATACGGGCGGACACATCTCGATTGAAGCCAGCGATAACTACATCTTCAGCCCGAAGAAGTTTGTCGCGCTCGTGGGCGTGGAGAATCTGGTGGTTGTGGACACCGAGGACGCGCTGCTGATCGCGCACCGCGACCACTCCCAGGACGTAGGCAAGATTGTGAAAGAGCTGAGCATCACGGGGCGAAGCGAGCTGATCTAGATACGATTCGCATGCCGCCGCTTCTGTGCGCCGCTCATAAATCCAGCATCTCGAGAAGCGCGTCCACGCTCAGCCGGTGGTGGGCGGCGATGTGCCTGAGGATGCCGGAGAGCGTGCCGGTTTTAATAGGGCTGTGAGAGGGAATTACTTCGTGGTTCTCACCGTCTCGCTGCGTCGTTACGCGAATGTGGGATCCCTTTTGGCGCGTTACCTGATAACCCAAAATGCCCAACGCCTTGACCAACTGCGGCCCGTTAACGTCGCGCGGCAGTTTCACTGGACCAGGACTTCGTCGCGTACAAAGTGAAGGCGGATGATCTTGGGCGACGGCGTGGATTCGTCAAAGTAGCACTTGACGGCATCTTTGACCATCGCGCGCAGTTCTTCGACTGTGTCTCCCTGGGTATGAATCCCGTAACCCAGGGCTGACGCGGTATACCCGCCATCGACCTCGTCCTCACGCACCTCAAAGATGATCTCGCTCACCGAAGAAATACCCCTCCCGCCTGCCTCAAATGTTAACATCGCCCGAATCCCGCAACAAGCGTGCTGCTCCACCGCTGTACAATTCTTGGGTAACTCAGCGCGGAGCAATCGCCTGAGTGGGGTGGAAAATGCCCGAAACGATCGATTGGCCGGCGCGCGGAAAACGGCAGCGCCCACGCCTGGTAATTTATCTCTTCCTCGCTGTCGTCATTTTGATCTTCATCGGCAGCCGCACTGCGATTTCCTACTGGGTTGACCTGCTCTGGTTCCGCTCGCTCGGCTACGCAAGCGTCTTCTGGAAGAGCTTTGGCCTCGAATGGGGCACCTTCGCGGTGTTTGCCGGGCTCACGTTCCTGATCCTGTTCGCCGCGTTTCTGGTGCTGCGTCACAGCCATGCCGCGGATTTGCCCGACACGCATACCATTTTTTTCGGCGGCAGGCCGATCGAGCTGCCGCTCAAGAAGTTCCTGCGGACGATCGCCCTGGTCGCGACGCTGCTGATCTCGCTCGGAACCGGCTTCGCGATGGAGGGGCAGTGGCAGACGCTGGCTCTCTACTGGTACGCACCGCGCGCGGGGAGCGTCACCGATCCTATCTTCGGACGGCCGCTCGGCTTCTATCTCTTCACGCTGCCGGCATGGGAAATGATCGCGGGGTGGCTGCTGACGCTGGCAGTAATCGTATGCGTTCTGGCAGTGCTATTCCTGATCGCTGCGGGCGGAGGACGCGCCCTGGGCGGACGCTTCGGCGGGGCCGCTTCCCTGCCCTGGCGTGGCGTCTCGATCGCCGGCGGATTCGTCCTGTTTGCACTTGCCATTCGGGAGTACGTCGGCCGTTTCGATTTGCTGCTCGGGGAGCACACGATTTTTGACGGTGTGACCTACACCGACGCGCACGTCACGCTGATCGGGATGTTGTTTATCGCGGTGGCGTTGGCCGTGGGCGCGGCAATCGCGATCGCCAGCGGCGTGATGCGGCCGCGAGCACGCTGGTTGCTTGCCGCGATGGCTCCCGCGGTGGCCTGTTACGTGGTGGCCGCCATCGCGGGATGGTATGTGAGCACGTTCATCGTAAAGCCCAACCAGCTCGACAAGGAGCGGCCCTACATCGCCGATAACATCGCGATGACGCGGCAGGCTTACGGCCTGGACAGATTTGCGCAGCGCGAGTTTCCGGCGGACACGAGCGTCGCCGCCGTCGATGCGGAACATAACCAGGCCACGCTCGAAAACATCAGGCTGTGGGACGTGAATGCGCTGCAAGACACACTGCGGCAGGTGCAGGAGATTCGCACCTA
>JBEKWT010000230.1:0-5316 GCA_049512795.1 Occallatibacter sp. | reverse complement strand
CGGGACGATTCCGTACGGGCCCGTCAAGCGGCCCTTGCGCCGGTCAAACACCGCAATCGCATAAGCGGCCCGGCGTCGCGCTCGCTGTTCCCAGCGGGGCAATCCTTGCAGAGGACGCGGATAGGCCAGCATTGCGCTGATGAAAGACGCCTCCTCCATCGACAGCCGATCAGCATCCTTATTGAAAACCCTTTGTGCGGCCGCATTCGCGCCAATAAGGCCGGAGCCAAAAAAAGCGCAAGCCAGATAAGACCGCAGAATTTCAAGTTTCTTGTACCGGGATCGGATCACGAGAGCCAGGAACGCCTCATACAATTTCCGCTTCATCGTCGGCGCCCTGTATCCCGTCACCGTGCGCACAAACTGCATGTCGATTGTGCTTGCCCCTCCGTGTTTGCGGCCTCTGAGCACCTTGATCGCCTCGCGGAGAAACGAAAGCACGTCCACACCGGGATGATGGAAGAATCTTCGATCTTCGATGGCGATGGTCATCAGTTCCAAGGCTGTCAATGCAGCCGCGGGCGAATGCGGCAATGGCCGGGCGTCCAATCGCCGGACGTTTTGATCGATTCGCGACAAGTCGCTTCGCAGCCTGGCGAAACCCGTCGAAGGCCTGGCCCAGTCAGGCAGTTGCGGAGTCCTGCGCGGAACAGGCTGGGCCGCAACCTGGGGGCTTCTTCTGAGCTCTCTCGAACCCAGAGCATCCGCAACGTTCGTGCGGACCCACTTCGCAACGGCGTCCGCCGTGGCATCGCCGAAGATGTGGTTAGGGCAGTCGGTGGTTCCTTCGTTGCACGGGGCAAATCCGTGACCCATCACATTCGCGGCGGGTATTCCATATTGTGCGGCAAGCCAGCGCACGAGCTGCGCACTCGCCTTGCTCTGAGCATCCGTCAGGCGATCGGTTGCCGTGGCGACATGTTCTATGCCAATCGATCTGGAATTGATGGCCTTCGCGTGCCATGCGGAACGGTCATCGCGGACCATTTGGTAGATATCGCCGTTCTTATCGACGATGTAATGAGCCGATACTTGCGACTTCGGATCCATAAACCACTGGATTGTCCCCTCGACGGTCGCCGCCGTCGTCGAGTGCAGCACAATCATGTTGATGCTGGCTCCGTTGCGCGAGGAGGTATTTGGGCTTTCGATGAAGCTCTTGATGGCTGGTTTCACTTGTCGCGCGCTCGACCTGAAAATGCCTCCTGCGTCATTTGTGCGCGGCGCCCCCGGGGTCCCGTTCCCCTGTCCGGCAGAAATCTTTGCTGTCTCCTGCTCATCGCCCGAGCCGGAAAGCGGCTTCGAGTCATCGCCAACCGTCTTAACAACAATCTTGAATGCCGGTTCCCGCGGTTCAATGATCTTCAATTCATCCACCGTGTCGCTGCAGCCGAGTTCATATAAATAATCGGCACTTTCGCAGCGGAGCGCGAGTGCCGGGACGCAACTTTTTCGGGAAGCCGTTGCAACCAATATACGCTTCATCGTCTGCTTTTGAACGGTCCGAGAGCTCTCAAAGGTTTCGATCCCGTCTCCCATCGTTTCACCGCCATGACCCTCCTATAATGACCGGGCAAGCAGCACTTCGCCCATGCCCGGAAGGTGGGAGACGCGAACCATGGCTGGTAACATCAATATCTTCAGTTCGGCCGGACGGTCCGTCGCGCTCCCGGTGAAATGCCAGGCAGCTTTGTACCGCGCGCTATCTCTTGTCCACCATGTATGAGTCGTAGGAGTCAACCAGCCACTGGCCGTTCTGCTTGACCAGGACCACCTTAAGCATCCGGCGAAACTGCTTGCCGGCTGAGGCGGTCTGGAAATAGGAACTTCCCTGCACAATCGGCTGAAATCCCAGCTCGTCACCCAGCATTTCAACGATGTCGTCTTCGTGAAGAACCATGTCGCTCAGCTTCAGGCGGCCGACGAATCTCTCCGTCAGCGCGGGCAGTTGGTTTCTCTCCGCGTCCGGGACCACGAAGTCGTTGGGAAGCTCGTCGACAAGCGATTGCGTCAGAGCATCGATCTTCCCGCTCGCCAGCACTGCAGACAGGTTTGAATTCGTGACCTCATCGAATACGGGAAGACTGGGCACCGCGTCCCAGAACGCGAAGTCAACGTTGTAGACCTCCTTGTCGTCGGTGATGGTGTCGGGGATGTAGTAATAGGCTTCGGAGCGAAGCGTTCTGCGGTGGATCTTCTCGAGATCGCTGGGTTTGCTGATGTTGAATTTTGCCCAGGATGGTCCGAGAAGGCTGTACGCGGCGGGCCAATTCTTTTCAGCCGTATCGTGAAGATAGTTTTCAAAGACCTTGACGGACGGGCGATTGCGGATGGCCAGTTGAAATTGGTTGTCCGGCCGTGTCGCCGCGATGGGATCGGTGCCGCCAGAGGCGCCAAGAAAGCCGCCAAAACGCCAGCCGGCGACAAACGCCGCTCCCAGCAAAAGAACCGCGGCAACGAACATCGTCAATTTGGCCGTTGGCCGTGCCCGCCGCACGACATCCAAAATATCCCGAATGGCCGATTTGCCTGAATAAGGGCCGGCAGCCCCTGAGCGAAATGACCCCATACGCCTCTTGCCTCCATCCAACTTTCGCAATGGTACACCGCGGCGCAAATGCGCATATGCCGCCGGCCGTTGCGGAAGCGACCTATGATGAATCGAAAGTCGGTTCCAATGTAAGATAATCCCGAGCGGGCGGGCCTACCGGCTTGTGGTGCCCGTGTCTGCCCAGGGTGGACTTCCGTTTAATTGACGCTGTCTCCGCATCGGGTTGGTGCTGCAACATGAGAGCGATGGCAGAAACCATGTATTCAAGGCTTATCTCCCTTGGCAAGGGATGCGACTGCGCCCATCAGATACGCCGTTTCACTGGAATCGAAACGGCCTTCTATTTTGATTGGCTGGTCACTCCTCACTCCGGATTAGTCAGGGTACTGCGCTTGCGGTTTGACGGCTGTTTTGCCAAAGAAAATCTCGTCGTCGTAGAGGAGGGAACAACGGTTTGCGACAGTTTGACGGGCGTCCAATATCACCACAACTTTTCAAGACATGCCGACAAGAAAACGATTGACCCATTGGCGATCGAGAGGGAGTACAGCCGGGAAAGCGCGAAGATGAGCTTTCTGGCTCGCCGCTGGTCTGAAGCCATACAGAAGGAAACAATCCTGTTCGTACGTCGTGACACGCCGTCGGTACAACAAGCCCTGGAACTCTACCAGGTGCTCGCTGATCAAATGCCGGACAGAGCAACTTCCCTTCTATTCGTCGTTCTTCCGGGACATGAGTTAACGATCGATCATCCGGGAATCTTTGTTGAGGCCTGCCCGAAATCCGCCGACGAAGCAGCCTGGTATGGAGACGACGTGGCTTGGAACTGCGTTCTTGGCAACTATTGGCTTCCTCGTGGTCCAGGCGAGAGGAATCCGAATTTGGCCGGGCCACGCGACCCGGACCGAACCGTTTTCGCACCCCCCAGTCGCAGGGGCAAAGACTGAGGGTGAAGAGGCGCACAACAAGGGAAACAGTGCGGCACCAGAATGCGTGACTCGTCGACCATGGCAGGCAGGATCAGTATCTTCAGTTCGGTAGGGCGGTTTGGCGCGAACCTTTTCGGGGACGTGACCATCATCCAACAGCTTATAAACCTCAAGATTCCGGCCCCGCTGCGCCCCATCGATGTGGATGGACTCTGCGGGCCAGCGACAACTTCCGCGATCGAGCGGGTTCAGCGCCATGATCTCCACATGGCCGAGCCTACTGGAAAGGTGGAACCGGACGACCCCGCGTTCGACTTCCTCACGCGCGGCATCACGGCTGAAGCTCTCGGTAGCCGGCAGATCGCCTGGGGAGCAAAAGTAAGTGCCGCGTTCAAGGTCAAGCTGGTTGAGATTTCCGAGAACATTGGCGTTGACCCGAACTATCTGATCTCGGCCATCGCCTTCGAAACAGGCGAGACCTTCAGCCCATCGATCAAGAACCGCAGCGGAGCCACCGGCCTGATTCAATTCCTGCCGGACACAGCCGCTGAACTTGGCACGAGCACTGCGGACCTGGCCGCCATGACTGCCGTAGACCAAATGGACTATGTCGGGAAGTATTTCAATCCGTACCGGAACCGGCTTGAGACCGTCGAGGATGTGTACATGGCCATCCTCTGGCCGGCCGCAATCGGCAAGCCAAACTCATGGGTGCTCTTCAGCAAGCCGAGCGCCCAATATGATCGCAATTCCGGCCTCGACACCAACAAGGATGGAGCTGTTACCAAGGAAAAGGCCGCAGCGATGGTCAAGGCCAAGTTGCTCAAGGGCAGAGGCGCGGGATACTTCGGATAAATGCGACGCGAACGGCCTCGGCGAATGGACGGTGCGCGCAGCGCTCATGGAGCAGAATTCTCTTCTCGACAGTTCTTTCATTGTGCTTTCCGTCTTACAACGTCTATCGACGTTGGCGCGGAAAGATTTTAGCAAGATTGCGCCTGCTCTCGAGGAGCAGGCGCAAAGTGAAAGTGGTACAAGTGGAGGACTAGAAGGTCAACCGGCCGCCCACCTGGATGAGGCGCTGGGTTCCTGTCGCCGAGGTGATCTTGCCGTAGTTGCCGGACGCAAGGCTTGCGGTGGGGTTACTGAGGCTAACCCAGTTTAAGGCGTTGGTGGCTTCGCCGCGGAGCTGGAATACCCATCCCCGCTCGAACTTGATGTCGCGGAAGATCCCCATGTCCAGATCTTTGAAACCGGGGCCAAAGAGGGTGTTGCGGCCTACGTTGCCGTCCGCGCCACCTGGGCCGATGCCGCCTGGCAAGCCGGGCCCGTTATGAGTGAAAGCTGCCGTATTGAACCACTCGGTCACCTCGTTCGACCCGGACGCAGGGGTGCAAACGCGGCAGCGGTGATGGTCGAGCACCGGGTTTTGGCCGGGAACAGCATTCGGGCGCTGAGCGTTGCCGCTGTCATCGCTGTCGTTGGCCCCTGTGGTTGCCGAGAGCACCCCGCCGCTGGTCAGAATGAGAATCGGCGAGAGCTGCCAACCATTGACCGCTTCCTCGACGATTTTGTTTCCGCCGTGGACGTAGTCGATGTTCCATGTGCCGGAGAATGCAGCGGTGTTGCGATGGTCGGCGTTCATCGGGCCGTATTCCTCCTGAATTCCGCCGCCGACGGCGCCCAAAGTATTGTTGGTGGAGGTGAAGGGAGCGCCCAAGTAGCCGGGGTCCTGCGGGTTCGCAATTCCGTCTTCAGACCCTTCGAAGGAATCGAGCGCGTGGCTCCAGACATAGTTACCGCCGGCGCTGAAGTGACTGGAGAGCTGCTTGATCG
>JBEKWT010000229.1:0-5318 GCA_049512795.1 Occallatibacter sp. | reverse complement strand
GCGGTCGAAGCTGGAGTCGGGAGCGTGATGATAGCGCAGGAGTGTGGACTCATCGTCGGTGAGGAGCGTGGTGACGAGCGACGCGCCGGCGCGATAAGCCTGCTCAGTGACGCGGCGAACCAACGGCAGCGTGTCGACGGACGCGGTCATGACCAGCTCTTGCCCGGGCTTGAGGCCGAGGCCGACGTTTACGGCAACGGATGCGAGCTGATCGAGGCTTTCGGACTGCAGGCGGGATACAGGTGCGATTGCGGTGGGTGGCATTGCTTGTTTGTTCTCCGGGGTTCCATGGTTTGAGGCCGGCCAGTGATTTTCTGATCCGCGTCGGAATGCCTACACTTCCATTTTAGGTGGTCACGCGGGATGGTGCGGCGGTTCGCAGCAAACATTCAATTGGCCTACAATCGACGGTGGTTAATTTGGCCACTTGAGAGGCACATTCTGTCATGATGCATCGACCTATTGATACGAGATTCAAGAGAGTTCTGGGACCAGGAATCGGCCTTTTTCTTTTGATCGCCGCGACGGGAATCTGCGCCGCGCAGGCAAAAAGTGCAGCGAGCAAATTCGGGCCAAGCAACCCGTTTTATGCGCCCAGCACGCTGCCCTTTCAGGCAACGCCCTTCGACAAGATCAAGGACAGCGATTACCAGCCGGCGATTGACGCGGGCATGGCGCAACAGCTCAAGGAAGTTGAGGCGATTGCCAACAACCCCGCGCCGCCGACCTTCGAGAACACGCTGGTGGCGCTGGAGCGCTCGGGCCAGTTGTACAACCGCGCGTGGAACGCTTTCAACCTGGTTTCGCAAGCAAATACCGATCCGGAGCTGGAAAAGGTGCAGGACTATGAGGCGCCGCGCACCGCTGCGCGCCAGGACGCGATTAACCTGAACGCCAAACTATTCACACGAATCAAGGCGATTTATGATCAGCGCGCGTCGCTCTCGCTCAATCCGGAATCGATGCGTCTGGTGGAGTACCAGTACCAGCAGTTTGTGAAGGCCGGGGCGAATCTTTCGGATTCCGACAAAGAGAAACTGAAGAAGCTCGACGAAGAGGAGTCGACGCTCGAGAACACGTTCATGACCAAGTTGCTGGACGCCACCACGGCGGGTGAATACTCGACGACGGACCCCTTGACCCTGGCCGGGCTGAGCGCAGGGCAAATGGCCGCGGCAGCGGAAGAGGCGAAGGCGCACAAACAGCAGGGCTGGCTGCTGCCGCTCGAGAACACGACGCAGCAACCCGATCTGGGCCTGCTGAGCGATCGCGCTACGCGCCACGAGATCTTCGAGCACTCCTGGAACCGGGCGGAGCGTGGAGATGCGAACGACACGCGCTCGACGCTTGCGCGCTTGGCGCAACTGCGGGCGGAGAAAGCCGCACTGCTGGGCTACCCCAATTACGCGGCGTGGAATTTGACCGACCAGATGGCCAAGACACCGGAGGCGGCGATTCATTTTCTGGATGCGCTGGTTCCTGCCACCACGACAAAGGCGGCGAGTGAGGCCAAGGAAATTCAGGCGCTGGATGATTTTCAAAGCGACGGGTCGACTGTGGATCCGGCGGACTGGGAGTTCTATGCCGAGCAAGTGCGAAAAGCCAAATACGATTATGACCAGGCGCAGGTGAAGCCCTACTTCGAACTGAATACGGTGCTCAAGGACGGCGTGTTTTATGCGGCGCACGAGCTTTACGGTTTGACATTCAAGGAGCGCAAGGACTTGCCTGTGTGGCAACCCGACGTGCGTGTGTTTGAGGTATACGACGCCGATGGCACGGCGCTGGCGCTGTGGTACTGCGACTACTTCAAGCGCGACAACAAGAATGGCGGAGCGTGGGAAGACTCGCTTGTCGGCCAATCGAAACTGCTCAAGACGCTGCCCGTGGTGTACAACGTGGCTAACTTCGAAAAGCCCGCTGCGGGGCAGCCGGCGCTGCTCAGCTTCGACGATGTGACGACGATGTTCCACGAATTTGGCCACGCGCTGCACGCCATGTTTGCCAACACCGAATATCCGAGCCTGTCGGGCACGGCGGTTCCGCGCGATTTTGTCGAGTTTCCATCGCAGTTCAATGAGCATTGGGCCAGCTATCCCGCGGTATTCGCGCATTACGCGAGGCATTACAAGACCGGCGAGCCGATGCCGGCCGAGCTGGCAGAGAAGATTGTCAGGGCGAAGACATTCAACCAGGGCTATGAGTTTACCGAAATTCTGGCGGCCTCGGAGCTCGATATGCAGTGGCACACGCTGCCGGCGAGCGCGCCGCTTCAGGATCCCGACGCTTTTGAGCAAGAGGCGCTCAAGCGGACGCATTTATTTGTCAGTTATGTGCCGCCGCGCTACCGCTCCAGCTACTTTCTGCACATTTGGAATGAAGGCTACCAGGCGGGCTACTATGCCTACACATGGAGCGAGATGCTGGACGACGATGCCTTCCAGTGGTTTGAGGATCACGGCGGAATGACGCGCGCCAATGGGGAGCGTCTCCGGCGGATGGTGCTTTCACGCGGCAACACCGGGGATCTGCAGAAAATGTACAACACGTGGTTGGGCGGGGAGCCAAGCATCGAGCCGTTGCTCAAGAACCGCGGGCTGAAAGAGGCGGCGCAGTAAGAAGCGAGTCAGCGAGTCTGGGAGTCTGCGAGCCAGCGAGTTAGCAAGTTAGCGGAGCCAGGCGCGCGGATCACTATAATTCGTAGCTATGGCCGAGACGAGCGCCGCGAAAAGGATCGAAAAGCTGCGGGACGAACTTCGCCGCCACGAGCATTTGTACTACGTTCTCGACGCACCGGAGATCAGCGACCCAGAGTACGACGCGCTGATGAACGAGCTAAGGCGGCTGGAGACGGCGCGCCCCGAACTCGTGACTCCGGATTCGCCGACGCAGCGCGTGGGTGGCAAGCCGGCCGAGGGATTCAGGAAGGCGCAGCACTCACGGCCGATGTTGTCGCTCGACAACGCATACTCTGCCGAAGAACTGACCCTCTGGGACCGCCGGGTTCGCGAACTGGCCGGCAAGCTACCGGTGGAGTACACGGCCGAGCTCAAGCTCGACGGGCTGAGCGTGGCGCTCAGTTATGAGCCCGCGGCGAGCGCTGGGGCGCGGCTCACGATGGGCCTTACGCGCGGCGACGGGCAGACCGGCGAGGACGTTACGTCAAACATTCGCACGATTCGCAGTGTGCCATTGAGCATTCCTGTCGAGCGGCTGAAGAAGGCAAAACTACCGCAGAAGTTCGAGGTTCGTGGCGAAGTGGTGATGCCGGCCGCGGCCTTCCTCAAAATGAACGAAGAGCGCGAGCGGGAGGGACTACCGGCGTTCGTGAATCCGCGGAACTCGGCCGCGGGCACGCTGCGCACGCTCGATTCGTCAATCGTCGCTAAGAGACGGCTGGTGTTCTTCGCGTACTTTCTGCTTGTCGATGGAGAATATTTTGCCGCGGGGCAGACAGCGACGCTGGACACACTGAGCAAGCTCGGTTTTCGGGTGAATCCGCATCGCCACCTCGTCAGCTCGGTGGAAGAGATGATGAAGTTCATCGACGACGCGGAGAGCATACGGGCAACGCTGGGTTACGAGATTGACGGCGTGGTGCTGAAGGTGGACGCGCACGCGACGCAGCAGCGGCTGGGCTACACGGGACGCGCACCGCGATGGGCCATCGCCTACAAGTTCACGGCGCAGGCGGCCATCAGCAAGCTCGAAGACATCTTGATCACTGTAGGTCGCACAGGCAAGCTCACGCCCACGGCCATGCTGACGCCGGTCTTCATCGGCGGCGTGACCGTGAGCCGCGCCACGCTGCACAACGCTGACTTCATCGAGCGCATGGGTCTGCTGATCGGCGATTGGGTCAAGGTGGAACGCGGCGGGGACGTGATTCCCAAGGTGGCCGAAGTGGTGCATGATGCCGAGCATCCTCGCGGAACGCGGAAATTCAAGTTTCCGACGATGTGCCCGGAATGCGGCAACGCCGTTGTGCGTGAAGAAGGCGAGGCCGACTGGCGCTGCGTAAATACCGACTGCCCGGCCAAGCTGCGTGAGTCGCTGCTCCACTTTGGCAGCCGCGGCGTGATGAGCATTGAGGGGCTGGGCGACGCTCTGGTGCAGCAGCTGCTCGACCGGGAACTGGTGCGAAGCGTAGCCGATCTGTACTCGCTTACCGAGGAACAACTTGTTGGCCTGGAACGCTTCGCGGAGAAGTCGGCGCGCGCGCTGCTTGCGGAGATTGAAAGATCGAAACGCGCGGGACTGGCGCGGGTGCTGATGGGTCTGGGCATTCGTTTTGTTGGTGAGCGCACCGCCGAGCTACTGGCGCAGGAGTTTGGCTCGATCGAGGCGGTGATGGCAGCCTCGGCCGAGGAGCTGGAAAGAGTGGAAGAAGTAGGTCCGCGCATCTCGCAAGCGATTCTGGAGTTTTTCGCGGACAAAGCAAATCGAGATTTGGTGAAGCGGCTGGCGGATGCCGGCGTAGACATGACTGCAGAGAAGAGGCAGCGCTCCGCGCAGCTCGCTGGACTGACATTTGTGCTCACGGGCACGTTGCCGACGATGACGCGCGACGAGGCGAAGGAAAAGATCGAGTCTGCCGGCGGAAAGACCGCGGGCTCAGTGAGCAAGAAGACCAGTTATGTGGTGGCTGGAGAAGAATCTGGGTCAAAACTCGACAAGGCGCGGGAGCTTAAAATTCCAGTGATCGACGAAGAGGGGCTGTTGGCGCTGCTGGAGGGTCAGGCGGCGCGAAGTTAGACCGCTTATGCGGCTCAATCGCCGGGCGGAACTGCGTCCTGCGCGCGAGCCGGCTTCCTTGAGAGAAACGGAAGCAAAGCTAAGAGAGCCAAGGCTAGATCGAAACCCATCAAGCAATCCCTTCAGCGATCCGGGAAAAACGATCAGGCAGAAAAGCGATCTTGCGGAAGAACAGTCAAACAGAAAAACAATCAAGCATTCGAGGCGCGGCGGGCGGCGATGCCGGGACGATTCCCGATGGCGTGCAACTCGCGCAGCCGTTCGCGCTCCCAGGCTTCAGCGCGCCAATTGCGCGAGGCGAAGCGCGGCGTCTCTTCGATGGTGGGAGCGTAATCGGCGTGGGGCCGCGGCGGCATCGTCATCAACTCTGGTTGGGGGCGAGACACCGGTTCAGGCTGCGGGCGGTAAACCGGCTCGGGTAGGACGGCCACCGGTGGCGAAATCACGGGCGCCGGCGTCGGAATCAAATGCGCCGATGATTCAAGCTCGGAGTAAGCCGAGCTGGAAGTGGGGCTGGCATCGCTCATGGTCGGCGGCTTGGAAGCCGCCGGTCCAGCCGGTCT
>JBEKWT010000228.1:0-5334 GCA_049512795.1 Occallatibacter sp. | reverse complement strand
CGTACTTCCTCTTCAAATCCGAACCCGCCGTCTACTCTTTCGACGATCTGCTGCGCGACGGCGAGACCGCGTGGGACGGCGTCACGAATCCTACCGCCGTTAAGAATCTGCGCGAGATGAAGCCGGGAACGAAGTGGATCTTCTACCACACCAGCGACGAACGCACCGCAGTGGGCACGGGCACGGTTCTCAGCGTCGACGCGGCTGACCCGAAGGTCCCCATCGTGCGCGTGAAGGCAGGCAAGCGCCTCAAAAATCCGAAAACACTCGTCCAAATCAAAGCAGAAAAGCTCTTCGCGCGTTCGCCGTTGTTGCTCATGGGCCGGCTTTCGGTTGTTCCGCTCACGAAAGAGCAGTGGGATTGGTTTGTGGGATGAAGGTGCAGGGAGCGGGGAGCTTCTATCTCCCTTGTCCCTCCAGCCACGCCTTCGTGTTCAGCAATTGCCGCTGATCCAGCGCCCACACCTTGCCCGTCATCTCGTCCGGCGCGCGGCCCTCGCGAGCCGACTTCTCAAACTCGCTGGCCATGGCCTGCATTTTCGCGTCCAGGTCGTCGAGAAAGTTCAGTACCAGCGCTTCGGGAATCATGGGCAGCTTGGGCGAACCGAACTCCAGTTTGCCGTGGTGCGACAGAATCATATGCAGCACCAGCGTGCGCAGCCGGTCGGGGAATCCGGGCAGCCCGGCGATCGTCTTCTCCGCCAAATCTACGCCCATTTGGATATGCCCCAGCAGCACGCCTTCTACGGTGTAGTCGAATCCTGTGTTCCAGCTCAGTTCGCGGATCTTTCCGATGTCGTGCAGAATCACGCCCGTGACAAGCAGATCGCGGTCGAGCATCGGGTAGTGCGCGGCTACGCGATCGGCGAGCCCCAGCAAACTGATCACGTGTTCGAGCAGCCCGCCCAGCCATGCGTGATGCAGTTGCCGCGCGGCCGGCGCCTCGCGAAAAGCCTGCGCGATGGGTGCATCGGTGAGCAGCGCATTTAACAGCCGCTTCAGGTCGGGATTGGTCACGCTCGCGATGCTTGCCTCGAGCATCCGCCACAGCTCGCCCACATCGCGGCTCGTCGCGGGCAGCATGTCCTTCTTGTCCGCTTCGCTGTCGAGAGCCTTGCGCAGCTGATCCACTTTCAACTGTGCGCGATCGTCGAAACGCGACACGCTGCCGCGCACCTTCACCATGTCGCCGCGGTCGAAGTCTTTGGCGATCCGCGGGTCGCCCAGTTCCCACACGCGACCCTCAATTTGCCCCTTCTTATCGCCGAGTGTCAGGCTGAGGTACGGTTTGTTTTGTCTAGTGGTGCGCTGCTGCTTGGCAAGCACGAGAAAGAAGCTGTCGAACAGCTTGCCCTCGTCGAAGCCCATCAAATCGTCAATATAGATGTCTTTCACTCTGCCGAGAAGCTTAACGCAATTCTCCGGCTCTGCCAAAGGCGCCGCCCGGAAGCGCGAATCACGCTGCTCCAAAAACAGTGCGGGCCCGGGAATCCGTTCCCAGGCCCAGACTATTGGATTGACGGAATCTCGAAATTATTGTGGCGTCGCCGGCTGCGGCTGAGGCTGGTCAGGATGGTCTGAAGGCGCAGGCGCTCCCGGCACAGGAGGAATAGGCGTTGGCTGTTGCGCAGGCTTCGGCTGCGTTTCTTCTTCGCTCTTCTTCTTGTTCGCGATGCGAGTCTTTCCCTCGGTCGCAGTCGACGCCTTTTTCTTCTTCTTCGATGGTTCTCCCGGCAGACCCAAAGGAGCTGACTGGGTCTGCTGATCGGCTACCTCGGACGCATTCGGCGGCGCAGGCCCGGTTGCACCCGCCTGTCCGGCGTTGCCTGCTGTCTTGGCCGTCTTAGGCTGTCGTGCGCGCGCGCTGAAACGCGTCTTCTGCGTTGGCGCGGTCGGCTCCAGCGGGTTCGCAGGCTGGTCGGCATTCGAAGCTGTCTCAGGCAGCGCGCCCGCATTCTCCGTGGCTGAGTTTGCCGTCGCGGAGGGCAGCGTCTCGCGTGGAGCCTGCCCGAAGCGGATCTTTTCTTTCTTGCCGGGCTTCTGGGTAGCTGCTTCTTCCTTCCTGTTCCCCTTCTTCTTTTTGTTGGTTGCCGGGGTGGGCGTGGTTGCCGGAGGCGCCGGCCCTGCGCTGGCCTCGTTGGGCACCGCGGCCGGCGGCGCAGCCGCACCCGATTTCTCCCGGAAGGTGTGGGTGCTCTCGCGGAACCGGGTCCTCTCCACCTTGGCTTTCTTCTTCGGCGCCGGTGGCACATATGCGCTGAAGCTGATGCTTGAATGCAACTCGGCAGGTGTTGCGCCGGCATCTACATATCCCTGCTTGATCTGAATGAACGCCTGATCCCTCATCTGGCTCAGATACTCGCGAATCGCCGGGTCCATCAGGCTCATGTAATACGCCTGCTCCACGTCCTCCTGAACATCCTTGTACGGCCGCGGGCCACCCGGGGTATGCTGCACGACTTTAAGGATGATGTAGCCCTGCCGCGTGAGAATCGGCTCGGTGTATTGGCCTGACTGCAGATCGAACGTCTTGTCCTCAAGTACTTTGGGAAGTTGGCCCCGCTTGTACTGGCCCAAATCGCCGCCGGAGGCCGCCGTGGAGCCTTCGCTGAAGCTCCGCGCCAACTGCGCAAAGTCTCCGCCCGCGTGCAGCCGGGCCTCAATGTCGTCGGCCTTTGCTTTGGCCGCCGCAACCTTCGCAGCATCATCGGATCCCTCGGTCCCGGTGGAAATCAAAATTTCGCCCAACCGCACGCTTTCCGGCTGTGCGTAATCCTTTTTGTGCTCCTCGTAGAACCGCTCCGCCTCGCCGGGCGTCATCTGGATGTGCTCGCCAACCTCCTGCCGCATCACCTGCTGGGTGATGATCTGGTTGCGGATGCTGGCCTTGAAGTCCTCGAAGGACACTCCCTGGTCTCTGGCCGCCTTCTCCAGATCGTCAATCGATTCCAGGTTGTACTGCTTGCGGATCTCATCAAGTTTCTTGACCAGTTCCGTCTCGCCGGTGATATCCAGTTCCTTGCCCTTAGAGAGCCATAGTTGCTGGTCGATAAGATTGCGCAGCAGATCCTTGCGCTGCGCCGCCATCTCCTGCATCGATGCGTGCTGCTGCTGTCCTTCCTGGTCCAGTTCGGCCTCAGCACGGTCGTAGTCTGACTTGGTGATGATCTGTTCGTTGACGCGGGCGACGATGTCCTCGACGGTCGTGCCGCCATAGGGGCTTTCCGGTTCGTTCGCCTGGCCGAGTGCCAGGCTGGGGCACACCAGCAGCGCCGCGCCAAGCGCAAACGCCCCAAATCCGCGAAAATGTCTGAAACTCATAGAATCGACGTCTGGCTGCAAGCCCGATGACCACTTTCCTGGTGCCTGGTGCATAGACGCAATTGTAAATGCCGGGAGAGCCAAAACGGAAAGCGGAGGCCCGGGCACGGCATGCTGACAACCTCCGGAATTTGCTTTCCCGCGGCCCAAACCACGGTAACCGGGCTACCCGCCCGCCTGAGCGCGCGTCAAATACAGCGGTGCTATACTTTAGCCGAAGACGGCCCCGCGGCCTCAGTGCGAGCGGTTCTTCCATCTCCTGGCCTTGCCAATCACGGGCAAGGTCAATTTTTATCGAACGGAAATCCGGCATTGGCTGGATTCGCTCGCAGGCGATGGAAAGTCCGCCCTCTCGAGTCCGCGGCAGGCGGCCGTCTGGAGGTTCGGTTTGCCAATGAATTCCCGTGCCCGCCGCGCGCTTTTCGCCTTGGGTGTCTTTTTTGCAGTCTGTGCCGTAGCCGGCACGGTGCTCGAGCGCCGCGTAGGCGCCCAGTCATCGCAGGACGAGAGCCAGCTCCGCGACAGCCTCAAGGCCTTCACCGACGTTTACGCGATCGTGGAGCAGAACTACGCCGAGCCCCTCACCCCGGATAAGGCCGACGATGTTATCTACGATGGCGCCATCCCCGGCATGTTGCAGATCCTTGACCCGCACTCGCATTTCTACGATCCCAAGGCCTACGCCCGCCTGCGCGAAGACCAGCGTGGCCACTACTACGGCGTCGGCATGGTGATCCAGCAGCAGAACGACAACAACGGCAAGAGCAATGTCTACGTCGTTACTCCATACGAGGACACGCCCTCGTTCCGCGCGGGCATTCATCCGGGCGATGAAGTTGCTGCGGTCGACGGGAAGTCCACTGACGGCTGGTCGTCAGACCAGGTTGCGAAAGCGTTGAAGGGCCCCAAGGGCACGCACGTCCAGGTCACGATGGTTCGTTACGGCCAGGCCAAGCCGCTGGTCTTCGATCTCATTCGCGACGAGATTCCGCATCCCTCCATCGATCTCAAATTCGAGATTCGACCTGGCATCGGGTACATTCATCTGTCCCAGTTCCAGGAAACCACCGGCCAGGAGATGGACGAGGCCATCGACGGCTTCGGCGACCTGAAGGGCCTGGTGCTCGATCTGCGCGAGAATCCCGGCGGCCTGCTAAGCCAGGCCGTGGATGTCTGCGACCACCTGCTCGCCAAGGGCCAGACCATCGTCTCCCAGCGTGGCCGCGCCTACTCCGATCAGAACTACGTGGCGACGCACGGCAACGACGGCAAGACCTTCCCGATCGTCGTTTTGGTCAACCGAGACACCGCCTCGGCGGCCGAGATCGTCTCCGGCGCGCTGCAGGACCACGATCGCGCCCTCATCGTGGGCGAAACCACCTTCGGCAAGGGCCTGGTGCAGACCGTCTACAACCTCAGTGAGGACTCCGGCCTCGCCTTGACTACCTATCACTACTACACGCCGTCTGGACGCCTCATCCAGCGCAATTACGCCGGCGTCTCGCTCTACGACTATTACAACCACGCCGGCGGCGGCCCTACGCCCTCCGACTCCTCCAGCCGC
Source organism: Occallatibacter sp. (assembly GCA_049512795.1). Taxonomy (GTDB): domain Bacteria; phylum Acidobacteriota; class Terriglobia; order Terriglobales; family Acidobacteriaceae; genus Telmatobacter. Next base: position 449 of record JBEKWT010000228.1, on the reverse strand, counting down.
GAGGTTAAGCTGACTGACTCTGGACGCACCGTCTACGGCGGCGGCGGCATCACTCCCGACGAAAAGATCGAGCCACCCACCACCAATCGCTTCCAGGACGAATTGGTCTACAAAGATGTCTTCTTCCACTTCGCGCCGGTCTACGTGGCCACGCATCCCATCGACAAAAGCTTCCAGGTCGACGCCACAGTCCTCAACGACTTCAAGAAATTCCTCACCAGTCAGGATGTTGACTGGACGGACGGCGATATCGATGGCGTCTCCGACTGGATCAAGGCGCAAATCAAGAAGGACATCTTCACCATTCAGTTCGGCCAGCTCACCGGCTTGCGTGTTATCGCCGATTATGACCCGATGGTCCAGAAGGCCCTTACCTACATGCCCGAAGCCCAGGCACTTGAAGACAGCGCGCACAAGGTATTGGCGGAAAAGGCTCAAGCCCGCAATGA
>JBEKWT010000227.1:0-5446 GCA_049512795.1 Occallatibacter sp. | reverse complement strand
AGCTCAACCCACCGAACGCACCCCCATCTGGCTCATGCGTCAAGCCGGACGCTACATGGCCGAGTACCGTGCCGTCCGCAAGCAATATTCCCTGATCGAGATCTGCAAAAAGCCCGAAGTCGCGGCCCAGGTCACCATTGAAGCCGCCGAAATCCTCAAGGTCGATGCCGCCATCATCTTCGCCGACCTTCTCCTGCCGCTCGAAGTCATGGGCCTGCCCTTTCATTTCTCCGCCGGCGAAGGCCCAAAGATCGAAAAGCCCATCCGCACTCCCGAAGACATCACCCGCCTCCGCACCGACCGCGCCGCCGATCTCGGCTACGTGTCTGAAGCCATCAAGCTCGTGGTCAAGCATTTCGGCGACAAACTTCCCGTCATCGGATTCTGCGGCGCGCCCTTCACCCTCGCCAGCTACATGATCGAAGGCGGAGGCTCCCGCAACTACATCCACGCCAAAAAAATGATGTACTCCCAGCCCGCCGCCTGGAACGAACTGATGCAGAAGTTGGTCGCCGTGACCGCCGAGTATTCCGCCGAGCAGGTGCGCGCCGGAGCCGACACCATCCAGATTTTCGACAGCTGGGTGGGCTGCCTGAGCGTCGAAGACTACCGCCGCTACGCTCTGCCGCACGTGACCGACCTCGTCAAACGCCTGCAACAGATCGGCCAAAAAAAGACCGGAGTGCCCATCATCTATTTCGGCACCGACAGCTCGACCCTTCTTCCCGCGATGCAAGAGACCGGAGCCGAAGTCATTGGCCTCGACTGGCGCATCCCGCTTGACACCGGCTGGCAAACGCTCGGCAACAAAGGCGCCGTACAGGGCAACCTCGATCCGGTACTGCTCTTCGCCGATTGGAAAGAACTCAAGAGCCGCGCCGAGGACATTCTGCGCCAAGCCGCCGGACGCCCCGGCCACATCTTCAATCTAGGGCACGGCATTCTTCCCGAAACTCCGGTGGAAAACGTGAAGTCCCTCTGCGCCTTCACCCGCGACCACTCGGCCGAGTTCAAAACATTTGTTAAGAGCGAGCGCTGATGGCCCGCTTTTGTGAACCGTCAATTTTCATGAATTGTCATCCCGAGCGAAGCGAGGGATCTGCAGTTTGCCGCAATATAGTGTCAGTCGTCATCATTATTATGAATTGTCATCCTGAGCGAAGCGAAGGACCTGCTGTTCGCCGCAATATGCAGGAGCGCGGAAAATGACACCCTGCCCGCTGGGCCTCGCCGGCCAATGCTACTGCGCCAATCGGGTGAATTCGTTTGCTGCAGCCCCTGCAAAAACCGCCGTCCTCCTCCTTGCCCACGGCAGCCCCGAAACCCCCGACCAGACGCCCGAATTCCTCCGCTACGTCACCGGAGGCCGCCCACTCCCACCGCAAGTAGTCGAAGAAATCCGCCACCGCTACTCGCTAATCGGTTTCTCGCCACTAGCCTGTTGGACTCTCCTCCAAGCCGACCAGCTCTCGCAAGAACTAAAACTGCCCGTCTTCGTAGGCATGCGCAACTGGAAGCCCTTCATTGCCGACGCCGTCAAAGCCATCGCCGCCCAACAGTTCGAGCGCGTCATCGCCGTCTGCCTGGCCCCGCAAAATTCACGCACCAGCGTAGGACTCTACCGCAGTGCCGTCACCGGCGGGAGCGCCCTGCCTTTCACTCTGGATTTCGTCGACGAGTGGCACGACCAACCTCTGCTGGCCAAGGCCTTCGCAGAAAACCTGCGTGCCGGATGGGCAAAAGCCAACGCCGAATACGGCCGGACGTTCTCCGGCACTCTGCCCATTATCTTCACCGCCCACAGCGTGCCCGCCCGCACCATCACCGAAGGCGATCCCTACGAAGCCCAGTCCAAAGAAACCGCCCATTTGGTAGCGAGAGCAGCCGGCCTCGAGGCAGACGCCTGGACCTTCGCCTTCCAAAGTCAAGGCATGTCCGGAGGCCAGTGGATCGGGCCCACCGTAGAAGAAACCATTCTGAGCCTCAAAGCCAAAGGCCACCGCGGAGTGTTCATTCACCCCGTAGGCTTCCTCTGCGATCACGTAGAGGTGCTCTACGACATCGACATCTTCTTCAAACAGTTCGCGGAGAAAGAAGGCATGCGCCTATGGCGAGCCGAATCGCTGAACGGATCGAAGACGTTGACGGCGGCGTTGGCGGAGTTGGTACGCAGCCGTAGTGAGGCCGTGGACAATGCCCGTTCACGACAGTTGGGATAGGCGCGCGTCCACGTCAACTATGATGGGAGTGAGAAAATGAAAATATTCGGACGCATTCTTTCTCCTAACCCGGCCCCAAAGACGGAGGCTGAAATCGCTGCCCTCATTGAGAAATTTGCTAACGGTACTGGCGGTCGTTGGGATTGGGATTACTTTATTAGTACACATTTTGAAAGCGAGAGAATCAACTGGGCTCAGAAGGAATGTTTCAAGGTTGAGGAGGAATTTCCGCGCACTGGGCGTCTCGGCTGGTGTAACGAGAAAGGTCTCGACCGGTTGAGAACCATTGCAGCGGAACTCAGAACTTCCGCCAAAACACCAACGCCCGAAGCGTCAGGCACCGCTATGGATAGAGGCTTTCATTTCGAAGTCATCTGGAATGACGATGACGTTTTCGAAGTGCGTGTCTCTGCATGGAACGGAGCTTTCGGCGGTTCGGCTGATATCTACGTGGCCATCCATGGGTTGGCCGAAGCTGCAGAGAAGCTCGAAGGCTTCCCACGCCAACCCTCGGATAGGCGTGAGCTACAGTTTGGAGACTTTGGCCCTCAGTCGGCTGGCGGAGCCGCGAGTATGTGCTTCTACTGTAAAGACGCCGCTGGCCATGCGTTAGTAGAAGCAAGAATCGAGTCTGACCACCGTGGAGTGAACAAGGCTCAGTCCGTCGTTCTTGTAGCGTCGATTGAAGCAAACGCCGTGGATTCGTTTGTATCAGACCTGCGACGATTGGAGGCCGACCGACGCGGCATTGCACTGCTCAAAGTTTCATAGCTGTTGCTGAATCGCCGTTGCAACAACGCCACTCACAAGCGGCTCGTTTAGACAGCGAATTGTAGTCAAAGTGAAGGGACTAACCGAGAGCCGAAAGCCTAAGCTCGTAGCTCAAGGCTCGTAGCTCGCAGCTCCTTTATGCCACGTATCGCCATCATCGGCGGCGGAATCTCCGGCCTCTCGGCCGCGTTCGCGCTCGAAGAAAAACGCCAGTCTGGGGCGGAGATCGAATACGTCCTGTTCGAATCCGCCCCGCGCCTCGGCGGAGTCATGGTCACCGACCGCGCCGATGGGTGCCTGATCGAGGCCGGACCCGATTCCTTCCTCACCGAAAAGCCCTGGGCCGCCGACCTCTGCCGCAAAATCGGGCTGGGCGATCAACTCATCGGCTCCAACGACGCCGACCGCAAAACCTACATCGTGGTCAAGAACAGACTCCTCGTCATGCCCGACGGCCTCATGTTCATGGTCCCCACCAAGATCATGCCCACCGTGCTCTCGCCGCTCTTCTCGTGGCGAACCAAAATGCGCATGGCCGCCGAGTGGTTCCATCCTCCGCACAAAGCCGAAGCCGACGAAACCGTGGCCCAGATGGTCGAACGCCACTACGGATCCGAGATGGTCGACCTTCTCGCCGATCCGCTCCTCTCCGGAGTCTACGGAGGCGAAGCGACGCAGTTGAGCGTCCGCGCCGTGCTGCCCCGCTTCGCCGACATGGAAGCCAAACACGGCAGCCTCGGCCGCGCCATGCTCTCCGCCCGCCGAAAAATGGCCTCCGCTGCAAAAACCCCCGCGCGCCCGTTGTTCAGTTCGCTGAAAGACGGCATGCAGCAAATGGTCGACGCTCTGGTCGGGCGTCTGGACGCGAAATCACTGAAGACGTCCGCGCCCGTGCAGTCTGTGATCCGTCAGGATAACGGCTGGACGGTTTCGGCCGGATACCAGACCGACCACTTCGACGCCGTAATCATCGCGACTCCAACGCACGCCGCTGCGGCCGTGTTGAAAGCCGCGGACGAAAACCTGGCGCGCAATCTTAGCGACATCAACTACAGCTCCTCGGTGACGGTCACGCTCGGCTACGACGAGAAAGTCCGCCGCTCGCTTCCCCCTGGCTTCGGATTCCTGGTCCCCCGCAGCGAAGGCCGCCGCATGCTCGCGGCCACCTTCGTCCACAACAAATTCCCCCACCGCGCTCCCGAAAATCGCGCCATCGTCCGCTGCTTCCTCGGCGGCGCCCGCGACGAACAAATCCTGCAATCGAGCGAAGCGGAAATTCTCCAAATCGTCCGCGCCGAACTACGTCAAATCGTCGGCCTCAACGCCGAACCTCTATTCGCCCGCGTCTACAAATGGAAGTCCGCCATGGCCCAATATTCCGTCGGCCACCTCGAACGCCTCCAACGCATCGAATCCCTGCGTCAGAAACTTCCCGGCTTGGCGCTGGCCGGCAACGGCTATAGCGGCATCGGCGTCCCCGATTGCGTTCGCTCCGGCTCCGAAGCCGCCGGCAAAATCCTCGCCGAGATGGGCATGTGGTCCTCCGCCTAGCGGAGTCGCCTCCACCGCTTCCCAATCATTACCCGAGTAATGTCTCCCAATGGCTTCAGCGTTGCGCAAAACTAGCCCCATGCGGCAGGGTTGTTACTATCATCTCGAAGTGTGAGGAGCGGTTATGAAAACCTTGTTGACTCTGTTTTGTCTCGCGGGAGCACTGTGTTTAGCCCAACAGAATCCGCCGTCCAACATGAAGGGCATGGACATGCCCGGCCACGACATGTCGCAAATGTCAGCGCCCAAAGCCGACGAGGACTCCAATGCGTCTGACGGCGCCATGCATTCCATGGAGGGCCGCCACATGGACATGGGCCCGCACATGAAAATGACCGCCCTGCGCGCTCCTCAGCCCGGCGACGCGGACCGCGCCCAGAAGGTCGCCGAAACTGCCCGCGCCGTGATGGAAAAATACAAGGACTACCACGTCGCGCTCGACAACGGTTTCAAAATATTCCTTCCCAGGGTCCCGCAAAAGCAGTATCACTTTACAAACTACACCTACGGATCCGAAGCAGCCTCCAGGTTCAACCCCGAGCATCCCACGTCCCTGCTCTATGAGAAAGACGGCGACGGCTATCGCCTCGTCGGCGTGATGTATACGGCTCCTCGAACTTTCACCGAAGACGATTTGAATCGGCGCATTCCGCTGAGCGTCGCGCAATGGCATGAGCACGTGAATTTCTGCCGCGCCCCTCTGGGCCACTGGCGCGAATCCTGGGGGCCGAACGCAAAATTTGGTTTTAAAGGATCCATCGCCACCCAAGCCGAATGCGACGCCGCCGGGGGCAAATTCATCCCCGTTGTCCTCGACTGGATGGTCCATCTCTACCCCCTCGACAAGGATGCCGCCCAGATCTGGTCCGTCGATCGCCAGCACGCCGACTGAGGAGAACTCGCGC
>JBEKWT010000226.1:0-5524 GCA_049512795.1 Occallatibacter sp. | reverse complement strand
GAAGTGGCCAGGATGTATGAGTCGCTGGCCACCACGCCGGACAGCCTGCTCCTCTTCTTCCATCACGTTCCGTGGACCTGGAAATTGCATTCGGGAAAGACTGTGATTCAGTACGTCTACGATAGCCACTACGAGGGCGCGGATGAGGCGGCTCAGCTCGGCAACGAATGGGCGACGCTTAAAGGCAAGATCGATTCGCAGCTCTACGAAGATGAACGCGCGCGGCTCGAGTACCAGGCCGGCCACGCGATTGTCTGGCGCGACGCGATCGTGCAGTATTTTCGCAAAGAGACCGGCATCCCCGATGCACATGGCCGAGCCGGGCATTATCCCGGCCGCCTCGAGGCCGAAGACGCGCGGCTGAGCGGATATAAGGTCAGCGATATCACGCCTTGGGAGAACGCCTCCGGCGGAAAGGCAGTGGCGTGCGAACTGAACTCAGCGCAAAAGACCTGCACCGCCGAGTGGACCTACACCGGGCACGCCGGCCGCTTCAACATCGTCGTCCAGTACTTCGATTTGCCGGGCGGCGTTGCCCACTTCACGCTCGGGATCAATGGAACAGGAGTTGTCTCGTGGGCGGCGGACGCCAGGCTGCCCTCTGATCACGCCGGTGACAGCTCAACGCGCTTCACCGCGCGAGGCCCCGATGGACGAGGAATCGAGTTGAAGCCAGGCGACGTGCTGCGCGTGGAAGGCGCCCCCGACGGTAAGGATCTGGCGGCGCTCGATTACATCGAGATCGTGCGAGCTGAATAATCTGTGCTTGAATCTCGCCGGCCAGCATGATGCCGTGTGTTGCGGCTGATTCGAAGGTGGAACTTCGCTGTCAGCCATGGCCATCAGCCGCTGCAGGCTGCGCCGCGCGCATCTGTTCGATTTCGCCGATAAGCTCCAACACCTGCTTCCGCTTGCGTTCGCTCAGGTCGAGAAAGCGGATTCCCACATTGTTGCGATCGTGGATGGACTGAATAACACCGCCCATCCGGAACGGCATCCCCTCAAGCCGAAACTCCGCCTCCACTCGCGTGTAAATTCCCACCGGGAACCGTTCGTCGGTGCAAATGCGGCAGCCAGTCAGGCTCAAGTCCAGGATGCGGCCGGGCAGCGTGGATCCGATGTTCACAAGAAGGACCTTGGCAGTGGTGTCCACTTCATGGCGGGCCTGCTCGCGGCGTTCACGGCCTGGGGGAGCTTTCGGGGCCTGCGTTCGGGCTTCCGGCACAGGCGCGTGCGCGCCCGGACGCGCCGGTTCGGGCAGCTCCATGCCCTCACCTGTATTCGGCTCGCGATTCCGGTCCTGGCTGCGCTCGGAGGATTCGCGCCCGGGCAATTGTGGGGCTTGTCGTTCGGCGAGCAAAGGATTCACGGCGTCGGCTCGGGCTACCGAGGCGTCCTCCATCGTGCAAATCACTTTGGCCAACTCCACCATGCGCCGCGGGATCATATTCACGAAGCGAATGCCGAGAAGATTTCGCCCGTCAGTCCATTGCAAAACGCCTCGAAAGTGAAATGAAACTCCGCTGATTTTGAAGAAAACCTGCGCGGGCAGGCGGTTGCGTACCGTCACCCGTTCCTTGGTGCGGAGGCGGCAACCTTCCTGGCTCAAATCGACAAGACGAGCCTCAAGCGGCGCACCATGGCCAACAAAAAGAACAACGGAATCTTCATCGACCGGGTGGCGCGGATCGGAACGGCGTTCCTGCTGGGCCGCAAACTTGTCCCTGTCTTCCCACGCGCCCATGGCCTGCTCCGCACAATCGTTCAGCGGAGATCGATGCCCGCAAGCTAATGCCCGTCGGCCAACTCCAATGCCTGGTCCGATGCCTGATCCGATGGCTGGTCCCAGGGCTCGACGGGCGCGGCCTCTGCGGCTTCGCGGCCCACCAGGCGATCGTAACGATACACATCGCTGGTCGTGCCCAGCGACTCGTTGTACAGACTGATGGCCCCGATGAGCTGCGTAAGCTCCTCGCTGAACGCGTGTATCCCCTGCAATTGACTGGCCGTCGCGGGAAGCTCGTATTGGGAAGTCTTCATGAACTTCTGAAAGCCGCGGTCAAGCAATCGCGCCACTTCACCCTTCACCAGCACTCCCGGGTGGACGGCGTATGCCGCCGTCGCATCTTCCGGATCCTCGGCGCGGCGTGCCGGCACCAGAACCGCTCCCACCCCGTGCTTGCTCACCAGCACGCCCCCGTCGACGCCGGCGTATGGCGACACTTCGAAAGAGTGTGCGCGCAAAAGCTCCAGCGTCTGATCGAAGTTCGGATGGGGGGATTTCTTCTTCATGAGTTCAGCCTATTTTGGAAGGATAGTGAATAGAGCCTGCGAATCTTTGGTACTCCAACTTTCGCACACCGGTGCTCCGCGCCGCAATTCCTCATGGCGCATGCTGCTCACAGCCCAAACGCCGCACCTGATCGGCGAACGGAGCCGGCTCTGCCGGCGTGCGCGAGGGGCATGCCAACGGATTTGTCCCCAAATGAATTCGATCGGCGCCCGCGCTGTAAAAGATGAAAAATTTCTTTACATTGCGGGGCGCATGGATCGATAATCGTTTTCCTTGGAGAGCTTGCGCTTCCCGTTTCACTTCCCCCATCGCAACGAAACTCCGAGCAAATCAAGGAGGATTCGCAGAAAATGAAGATACTAAGCCCTGCTCTGTTAGGACTCTCTCTCGCGGCCGGTGGAAGCCTGTTCGCCGCGGCACAAGAAATGCATCACCCGCCGAAGGTCCTCGAAATCGAGCGGGAGTTTATCAAGCCGGGAAAGGCCGGCTCGCTGCACGACAAATCGGAGAGCCATTTTGTGGCTGACATGGCCGCCGCCAAGTGGCCCACACACTACATCGCCCTGAATTCGCTCTCGGGCAAATTGCGCGCCCTGTACCTCACCGGCTATGACTCCTTTGCTGCGTGGGAGACCGACAACAAGAACTTCGACAAGGACGCGGCACTCTCCGCGGAGCTGGACAAGGACAGCCAGGCCGACGGCGAGCTGCTTGACGCGATTGACCAGTTTGTTTTCACCTTCGATGAGGACTTGAGCTACCGTCCCGATGTCGACATTACTCAGGTCCGCGACTTCGAGATTACGTCGTTCCACATCAAGCCCGGTCACAGCAAGGAGTGGCACGAGCTTGTCCATTTGGTGATTGAAACGCACAAGAAGGCGGGAACCAGCGCGCACTGGGCCACCTATGAGCTCGCATACGGCGGCGACAATGAGTACGTAGCCTTCAGCCAGGACAAGTCGCTGGCCGAAATCGACACCGGCTTTGCGGAGGACAAGCAATTCCGCGACGCCCTTGGCGAAGACGGGCTGAAGAAGCTCCGTGAGCTTGAAGCGGACTGCATCCAGGATTCCGATGCGGAGTTGTTCTCGATCAATCCGCGGCAGAGCTACGTGCCCGACGAATGGATCAAGGCCGCTCCGGATTTCTGGAAGCCGAAACCGGCCGGGGCGCCCGCCGCCAAGCCCGCCGCGAAGCCTGCGGCAAAGCCTGCGCAGTAGCGTCCTTCGCTGTTTAACCAACGTCTCGCGCCGGCGGCTTTGCACAATGCAGAGCCGCTGTGTGCGCGGCGGCATTTGGGGCCGGAGGGCTCGGCTCCTCTACCATCGGTTTTGCGGCATTGCGCGCGACGGCAGCCAGGAGAAGACCTTGAAAAACGGAATTCCGCAAATCACTGTTCTGGAGCTCAAGCAGCGCCTCGATGCCGGCGAAGATCTGATGATCCTCGATGTCCGCGAGCCCTTTGAGTACCAGATCGCCAACATCGGCGGCACCCTCATCCCACAGGGCGAAGTCCCGAAACGGCTGGCTGAGATCGACCGCAACCGCGAGATCATTGTCCAGTGCCGTTCCGGCGGACGCAGCCAGCGCATCGCGGAATTCCTCGCCGCACAGGGCTATCCCAACGTCAAGAACCTCGCCGGCGGAATCCTGGCGTGGGCCGACCAGATCGACCCCAAGCTGACCAAGTACTGAATTCACATTCGTTGCGCCCGATTCGCCCGCGCGGCTCTCCGAAAGACATGACCCCAAAAACATGATTCACGCCTCTCCAGTCCTTGCCGGCCGCCACATTCGTCTTGAGCCGCTCTCGCCCGCCCACGCCGGCGGCCTTGTGGCTGCGTCGTCCGGCGATCCCATCCTCTATCAATGGAGCGCGGTTCCGATTGGCCGCGACGCCGTTCTCCGTTACATTGAGACCGCTCTCGCCTGGCGCGACGCCGGGACAGCCGTACCGTTCGCAACCATCCGCCTCGCCGACGGCGTCGTCATCGGCTCCACGCGTTTTTTTGACATTGAAAGCTTCGCCTGGCCCGAAGCCCATCCCCGCAACGGCCGCGAGCTTCCCGACGTCTGCGAGATCGGCTATACGTGGCTCTCGCATGCGGCCCTCCGAACAGCGGCGAACACTGAGGCAAAGCTGCTGATGCTCACGCATGCCTTTGAGGTGTGGCAGATGCTCCGCGTCTGCCTGCACACTGACGCGCGCAACAAGCGCTCGCAGGCGGCTATTGAACGCATCGGCGCTAAATTTGAAGGTGTTCTTCGCGCGCACAGGATGGGCGCGGACTTCACGGCGCGCGATTCTTATCGCTATTCGATTCTTGCGGCGGAATGGCCCGAGGCGAAGCTTCGCCTCACGGAACGGCTGCGGCCGGCGTAGCCAGCCTGGCGGCATCGTCTGCGAAAGATAAATATTCCCTTTGGTTCGCTGAATTTCCGAGATGGTATTTCCCTAACCCTGCTCTAAGACAAATAAACGGACGTTTCCTTTTCGGGAGAAGCTCTTCGCACTTTCGTCGTTCATGCTTGACCGCGATATTCAGCTTGGCGCATAATCCTCCGCAAATCTCATTGCGAACCCAGCTGTAAGGGAGCAACCATGCGTGCTCTGTCGACGATCGTTTTTGTCACTCTGTTGGGCGCTTCTGCCGTTCTCTACGGCCAAACTCAAAAGGACCTTTGGAGCCAGTGCACAGCCAACGATGCCGATACGAAAATCGCTGGATGCACGGCCCTCATCCAGTCGGGCCAGTTAAAGGGCGCGCTGCTGGCCATGGCGTTCAACGACCGGGGCTATGCGTACGTCCAAAAAAGCCAATTCGATCAGGCGCTCCAGGACTATAACCAGGCGCTGCAGCTCGATCCAGGTTCTTTGCTTGCCTACGAGAACCGGGCCAATTTGTACTTTGACAAGGGCCAATACGACCTGGCGATCCAGGACGTTAGCCAGGCGTTGCAGCTCGATACAAACGGTTCAGACCTTGCGTCTGTGTATTACTTCCGGGCCCTCGCTTACAGCGACAACGGTCAATACAGCCAGGCCGTCGCCGATTTCAGCCAGACCATTGCTCTCCAGCCCGCTAACGCCGACGCACTCAACGGGCGCTGCTTTAACGGCGCCATCGTGGGGCAACTCCAACCGGCCCTCGCAGATTGCAATCAGTCGCTCGCCGTGCGCCCCAACAACGTTGACACGCTGGATAGCCGCTGCTTTGTCTATCTCAA
>JBEKWT010000225.1:0-5530 GCA_049512795.1 Occallatibacter sp. | reverse complement strand
GTGCGTAAAATCAATCCCCGATTTTTCGGTGGCGTCTTCAAAGTGGATGGCGGACTGGACTGGCGCCGGCACACTGGCAGTCGCCGTTTGTGCGGAAGATTGCGGCGCGCCTGGCGCTATTTGCGCGGCAGAAGTGAACCCCGTGATCGAAACAGCGCCGAAAAGTGCAGCAAGAACAGCAAATTTCATATCAATTGCCTCCACGCGCGCCCGCAACAGCCTTAACGCCGGTCAAATCCACAGGAACGGTCGTACGCATCAGCACGGCCGGCACGCGATTCTCCGAGGCTCGTTCCGGCCCCGCGTGACAGCCCACACAAATGCGCTGCTCGCCGCCACGAGCCCAGAACCATCCGTGCTCCTGCTTGAGAACCGTGCCTTTGAAATCGAGCAGCTCAAACCGGATTGGCCTGTCGGCAGGCACCTTCACGAAGAACGATCCGTCCTGCTCGACCGGCGCCGTTCCCATCGCAATGGCGCGGCCCGCGGCGTCCTGCGCCTCCAGGCGCACCGACACGGGCGTCCCTCTCAAAACTCCGTCGCGGCTGACGCGCGCGTCCAACGCCATCAGGTTCGCGTAGTCCCATGGGTGCAGGCCCGATGGATGCCGATTGGGCCGTGCACGCGGCGCGACCAGCACGGGCTCGACCAGATCTTCTGCGCTGATCGCCAAAACGGTGTCCATCCCGGCGCGGCCTGTCGTCCAAATCTTGATCGCATATCTTGCTTCTGTCGCCGTTCGCGCACTCATCAACCAAGCTCCTGAAGCGGTTTCGGCAATCGCTCCGGCATAATTGCCGCGCGGCGCTTGAACCGGCACTTCATGCGCCATCGCCGAGGTGAAGCGAGCCAGCGTCGATCCGTGCGTAAAGACCACGTCCCCCGATGCCAGTTGCGTTCCGCCCCAGCGCGCCCGCCCATGATCGCAGCGCACCGACTCTTCGCCGGACCCGTCGGCATAAACCAGATACAACTCCGGCGTCGAGCCGCTGCCCAGCGGAAAGCCCGCCTCAAACAAAATCCGCCCGTCTCGCAGCACGTCCGCGGGAAAAGTGCTGGCGCGTGTATACGCAAGCCGTAAGATTCCCGGCCCCGCCGTCGGGTTCAAGAAATTGGGAGTGGGGCGCCCATCTTCGCCCGACTGCATTTGGAATCCCGCCGCCGTCCGCTGCGCCCAGACCAACCGCCCGCCCGGCAGATAGAGAGGCCGTTCCGCATCCGTCGCGGTGACCATCACCTGTCGCACAGAACGATCCTTGAGGGCAAGTTCCCAAATTTGCCACGGATCGCCAGCGGACCTCTTGCCTGCAAAGAGCACCGTCTGGCCATCGAACGATACGCTCGCGTCTGCTGTAGCCGCAAAGCCTGTCAACAGTGGCTCCGCCTTGCCGGCGTGAACAAGCAGTAGCTGAGCTCCCTTGGGGAATCGTTCTTGTCCGCGCAACTCTGCAAGCGGTACGTAGGCGGGAGCGGCAGTCACAATAAAATCCGGAGGAACTGCCCGCTCCGCATCCGGAGTGAACCCAAAGACCGGAGAAAGTATCAACGCAACCGGCGCCGCAATCACCAGCGCCGCAAGGGTCAACCTCATGCCACGGCCTCCGCGAGACGGATGCCGGCATTCTCGCGCTGTTCCAGCTTTCCTTCATGCAGCAACGATCCGCGCAAAGCAATCCATGGCTCGAGCGCCGCCATCATGGCAGTGAACCCATCAAAGTCCAGCGACTGTTCGCCGTCGCTCCATGCTTTGTCGGGGTCGGGGTGCACTTCGACAAGAAGGCCATCCGCGCCCGCGGCGATTCCGATGCGCGCCAGAGCCGGAACCAGTTCGCGATGTCCGGATGCATGGCTGGGATCGGCAATCACCGGCAGGTGCGTGATCTGCTTGAGCAGCGCGATTCCGGCGGCATCGAAGGTGTTGCGCATCGCCGTTTCAAAGGTGCGAATGCCGCGCTCGCACAGAATCACGTTGGGATTGCCATTGCCGAGGACGACCTGCGCCGAGCGCAAAAGGTCTGCGATCGTGGCCATCATGCCGCGCTTCAGCAGAATCGGCCGTCCGGATCGCGCCGCAGCTTCCAGCAGCGAGTAGTTCTCCATGCTGCGAGACCCGATCTGCAAAATGTCTGCGTAATCGGCGACGAGTGGGACGTCGTCTTCCGTCATCACTTCGGTCACAATGGCGAGCCCGGTTTCCTCGCGCGCTGCGGCGAGCAGTTTCAGGCCTTCGAGGCCCAGCCCTTGAAATGAATAAGGAGAACTGCGCGGCTTGAACGCGCCGCCACGCAGAACACGCGCCCCTGCGCTGCGCACATGATGGGCGGTGGCCATGAGCTGGCGCTCGGTTTCTACTGAGCACGGTCCGGCCATGGTGATGAACTCGTCACCACCGATAGCGAAATCGCGCACCCGCACAATCGTCCGCTGACGCCGCGCGCCTAGCAGTACATCGGGGGATTCGGCAAAGTGTTCCTGCCAGCTTTCGCGCACCCTGAGCGCTCCATCTGGCCTCCAGTTCCTGGGGAAACCTAAGTGTACTTTGATCGCTGAAGCTCCGCCTCAACCGAAAGGTGGATGCGCGCAGGCGCGACCGGACGTCCGACGCTGCATTCTGGAGAGGCTGGAAGCGATTGTGCGCGATGGATTTGGGCGGCCCGACTCGAATTACGACCGCGCCATCGGGGGCGGACGATAGCCGAATGCACCATCTACGATGGCCGCGACGCCCAGCGCGACCTCATCCTCGAAGGGCCGCGCAATAATCTGCACGCCGATCGGCAACCCTTCGGGCGAAGCGCCCACAGGAATCACTGCCGCCGGGCAAGCCAGCGCGTTGAACCACTGCGTGTATCGCATGGCATCAAGATATTCGACGGCCCTGCCGTCGATCGTCCATGCGCGCTCGTTGTGGCGAAACGCGGGAATGCTGGCCACCGGGCAAAGCAAAACCGAATATTCGCTCATCTCGGCCAGCGTCTTCGTGCGCAGCAGGTCCAACTCGGCCCACGCGTTGAGTAACTCCGTCGCGCTGAGCGGCCCGGCAGCTTCCGCAATTCCCAAAAACTCATTGAAGATGGGGCTGAGCTTGTCACGCTTGCCGCGAATCTCCGGCTCATAGAACATTGCTCCGCACTGGACAAAGAACTTCCACCACAATTTGCGCAACGGCTCCAGCGTCCGCGGGCGAAACGGTTCCACACTAAAGCCTGCATCGCGCAGCGCTCGCGCAGCATCGCTCACCGCGGCGCGCGTCTCTTGCGTCACTGGAACAAGGCCATCGTCCTCGAAAAACCCAATCACCTTCGCTCGCAATTCATCGGGGCTCGGGTTTCTCAGCGCTACGGGCGGACTCATCGGATCCAGCGGATCATGGCCGCTGAGCACTTGAAATAGTAGTGCAACGTCGCCAATTGTGCGGGCCATCGGTCCGATGGCGCCGAGAATCGAAAACGGCCCCACGCACGGTGGTAGATGCCCTCGTCCCGGAATCCGTCCCGGCGTGGGTTTCAGCGAACAAATTCCCGTGAAGTGCGCGGGAACCCGCACCGACCCGCCGCTGTCGCTGCCCAATCCCGCTGCGGACATTCCCGCCGCGATGGCCGCCGACTCGCCCCCGCTCGATCCGCCCGGCGTTCGGTCAAGGTCCCAGGGATTGTGCGTGCGCCCATGGAGCAAGTTCGCGGTCTCATACGCCATCAGAAACTCGGGGCAGTTGGTCGTGCCCAGAATCAACGCTCCTGCTGCGCGCAGCCGCGCCACCACGACGGCATCCTCTCTCGGGATTTCGCCCTTGTGCAGCAGGCTGCCAATCTCGCATCGGCAGCCTGCGGTCGCAATCGACGACTTGATGGTCACCGGCAAACCATGCAATGCGCCGCGCGGTTCTCGTACCGCGTCGAGTCGCCGGGCCTGTGCCCGCACACGCTCGGCGTCGAAGTCGGCAAATGCGTTCAGTTCCGGATTCAGCCGCTCGATCTGCTGGATATAAGCATCGGCGAGCTCAGTCACGGAAACTTTGCCCGTGCGCACAAGCTCAAGCTGCCGCGTCGCCGGGGCCAGCACAACATCGTTCATGGCTGCGTTCCCGGCGGCAATTGCGGCCCTCCGATCTCTGGCGGCGCCGACGGCGACAATTGATAGTTGAATCGATACGACCGCACCGGATCCCCCGACTCAAACCGGTCGTTCCAATTCAACCGGTAGTCAAGCGAGGCCGCATCGTCGGGATATTTTTCGCCCGCCAAATACGGATAGGTGCGCATGTCATGAAACGGCATCTGCGCCACTGTGAACGGCGAAGCATCCCACCAATCCATGTCTTTCACGAACCCATTGGCGTAGAAAAAGTAATCGCGTTTCCAGTGGGCGGGCAGGGCGGGTAGATCTTCCGCGTCGAATTCCGCCGCAATCTCCTCGCCACTGCCAAACACAACAAACCTGTCGTCGATGTTCTTGAGCAGCGGGGTCACGTCGCCAAAATGCGTGTAGTCGCCACGTTCGCGCTGAAAGGGTCCAGTCAGGCTCACGAGGTTGTAGTCGTAATCCAGATCGCCCGGGCTTGCGCCCTCAATCTGCTTCGGATAGCCGCGGAAGTCCAGCACGGCGCTGGCCAGCGGAATCTCCGTTGTCCGCGCCTGCGCGCCCGCGCCCACATCCGCACTCTGATCGATCAAGACTTGGTCCCAGAAGATTTGCAGATTCGTCATTAGCCGAATGCGCCGCGTGCCCGCCGGCAGCTTGCCCGTCAGGTCCACCACGATCGTCCGCTCCAACCCTGCCGGAAACCCCGCATCGCCCGGAATCCGCTGCCACGTGCCATCCGGCAGCTGCGCTTCAACGTACGGCGGAATCTCCTTCAACCCCGCCTGCCACGCGGCATAGAGCGAAGTCGCGCTGAAATAGTTCACATAACCGGTCATCAAAAGCCGCAGCGGAGCATCCGGTCTGATCTGACCCAGATCAAGCGTCAGCGCATGCAAGTTCGCGAACCCGTCGTAAGGCAGCGCCGTAAATCCGCTGGCAAACACGTGATCCCGGCGGCTTAGCTGGTCGAGCGCATCGCGCCCTTCGCCATCCCACGCGCCCGCCGGCAAACGCGTCCCTTCACTCGCCACCACGCGCCCTGAAGCAAAGGGCGGATCGTCGAGGAATCGCTCGTCGGGATTCACTTCCACATCTTCCGGATGATCGACCGCGACCATTCGCAATTGGTCGATGTAGTTCACCTCCTCCATCGGCTCCATAAAGCGCACGCTGATCTTGCCGTTTACCAGCGCGACATTCGCGCCGTCAATCTTCACCCATTCACCAGGGTTGGGCGTGTTGCGCCGCGCAGGCGTGAACCAGTGGCCCACCACAGCCGCACCAATTACGTCGGTCACGAATTTGTAGCGATGCCCGTCCCACGCGAACAGCACGGGACACGAGCTGCCGCGACGGTCCACCTCTTTCATCGCGATCACACGCTGCTGAGGCAGATCGATCTCGTCCTGCAACACGCCAGTGGGCCACAGGATTCTCAGCAAGTCGA
>JBEKWT010000224.1:0-5572 GCA_049512795.1 Occallatibacter sp. | reverse complement strand
CTGGCGTTTGACCGGGCCGCGACGTTTTATCAACGTTCTTTGAGCCTGAGGAATCTGGATAGAAATGCCGAATTCGCGTTGCGGCAGCAATTGGCGGAGGCACTTGCCAATGCGCGCGGAGGCGTGGAAGCGGCGGCGGCGTTTGAGAGCGCGGCCAAACTGGCCGACGCGGGAAGCAAACTTGGGCTCGAGCGACGCGCGGCGTTTTACTACATGTCCAGCGGCCGGGTGGAGCAGGGGCGAGTCGTACTGGAACGCGTCATGAGACGTGTTCGCCTTCGGCTTCCCAAGACCCGCGCCGGTGTGCTCGCCCTTCTTGTCGCACGAACTCTGCGGCTGGCGCTGCTGCGATTGGATTTTCAGGAGCGCCCCGAGGAGAAGATTCCCGAACATTTGCGCGAACGATTTGACGCGGCATACGCCATGGCCGCGCCAATGGGCATGATCGATGGCGCCCAGGGAATGAGTTTCGGCGCATTCTGCCTGAGGGTGGCATTGCAGGCAGGAGACCCGGTGCGCATGGTTTACGGCCTGCATGTGGGCGGATACGGCATGACCCTGCAGGGTGAGCGCGGCCGGCGGCGTGCAGCCAGGCTGCTGGATACTGCGCGCACAATCTCCGCGCGGCGAGCCGACGTCAAGCTGGCTGCAACGGTAGCTTTCTCGGCGGCAGCCCAGTTCTACGTCGTTGGCGAGTGGCGCCTGGCCCTGGAGTACCTTGAGGAGTCCGAGCAGCTCTACGCCAAGTGCCCTGGAACGCACTGGGAGCTCGCCAGCACCAGGATTCTGCGGATGTATTCGCTGCACTTGCTTGGCGAGTTTTCCAGGATCGCACGAGACTACGAACACATTCTCAAGGAAGCAAGGGAACTCGATGACCTATACACCTGCGTGTGCGTGGAGACTTCCTGCCAGCCGATGGCGCTGCTTGCTGCGGACCGGGTGGCTGAGGCGCGGGAAGCGGTCTATTCCGGACTCGCCCGCTGGAAGGTTGAGCAGTATGGACTGCAGCAGGTGATGGCAGCGCAGACGCTGAGTTTGATCGCATTTTATGAAGGCGCCGCCAGCGGCACGATGGGCGAGATGCAGGAGCAATGGCGGCTACTGAAGTCGTCGGGGATGGCCAGCTTTGAAAACCTGCGCATCGATTTGCTCGACCGCGTGGGCCGAACAGGCCTGGCTGCTGCCGGTGCGGCCAATGCGACCGAAGCCGATCGCAAAGCCGGCCTTCAAATGGCGCGCTACGCCCTTCGACAATTGAAGAAGCAAACGCTTGGCTGGTCCCGTGGCAAAGCGACAATTGTCGAGGCAGGTCTACAGGCGGCTAATGGCGATCGAACCGGAGCGGCCGGGCTCCTGATGAAGGCAATCGAGCAGTTTTCACAGGTGGGAATGCGCGCAACCGAGGCTTCCTGCCGGCTTTACGCAGCATCTCTCATCGGGGGCGAGCGCGGTGCGGAGATGGACAAGGCCGCTCGCCTCTGGTTTGCCTCGCAAAACATCGTCAACGCGGATAGAATGGCAGCGATGTTTGTCGGCGGTATCCTCCCCTCAAATCCAGCCATGAGGAACTGATGACTCTCGATCGGCCGCTTCGTTTGGTTTTGGGATGGATCCTGTGGCTTTATCAGCAGGTTTGGTATCACTGGTTCGCCTCCATCCTGCTGGGGTTTTGGGATACGTTTTTCGGCATCATCTACCGCATACAGGGACGTTTGTTCCACATCGGCCTTTGGAAGGACTGGCAGAACCGGCCATCGCCACCTTATCCCATTCCGATGACCAAACACGACATCCCGGTCCAACCGGAGCGTTCGGACGCCGCCGGCCAGTATATTGCCACCATGGTTGCGACCTACGCGGACGCGGACGAGCTTCAGAAGGACCTGCCATCAGGCGCCAAGCTCGATCCGGCGCACATTCATAACGGCAAGCATGCTGTGATCTACATGTTCGGCTATACCCAGAACCTTCGTCGTGTGTGGAACCCGTTACCTGGCATCGATTACATGGAGTTCGCGGTCGGAATCCCCAGTATCCGTATTACAGGACAACAGGGTTACGACTTTCCCTTCTTCTATCTGCCCACTTTGTACCTGAGCCGGCTTTACCCGGTGGTGATGGGGTGGATGGTCGGCTACCGGAAGCATTGGGGATGGGTTTATGGAGAAGACAAAACTTACTTCATCAACCGGCTGGGCGGAAAAAAGGTTCTATCCGCGAGTTTTGAAGTTGGCGACTTGCGGCCGCTCATCATGGGTGGTCCGAAGGCAGTGGACTGGCGCAAGCTGCTGAATCAACCGCAAGCCAACGGGTTCGGGCCGGAGCAGTTCCTGTACCTGCACTACCACTGGGACTGGAAGGACGCGCTCCTGCAGCCGGTGAGCGCCGACGTACAAGTGTTCGAGACGCTGCCCGGACTGCAACCGGGCAAGTACCATTACGAGCCGCTTAACCTGGGCGAGTGGAAAGACGGAATGTTGCCGTCGGGAGGCTTTCGGCTATGCGCCCCGTTCGAGCTGTTGTCCCCATTCAGCAGCCAGGTGCTGGCGAATTTTCACATGAAAGTACCATCCGCGGCGCCCTAGGCGCCGGGGGCCGCGTCAGGCGCGATCGGGATCTCACTTCCGAGTGCGGCGTAAATGTGATCGGGCTTGCCGCAGATTGCCTTCGACGCGAGCATTCCCGAAATGACTGTTGCTTCAATGCATCCGAGGTTCAGGTCGGTCAGCGTCCAGTCGCCAGCCAGGAAAAGGTTCTCGAAACCAGACTTGCCGGGCGGCAATCGGAATTTCGTGGTTTTCGGCAGGCTCAGGCAATAGAGTTCCGTGGGATCGATGTTTACCCGGAAGAACTGCGTTTGGAAGTTCGGAACCGCCGGATCGAGGGCGCAGTTGACCAGCGCCGCATCATCGAACTTCGATGGATCGGCGGGATTGCGCATTGCGGGCCAGATGAGCCCGCAGTTCTGATCGATGAATCCGCGCGCGTATGCTCTGACGCGCTCGAGTTCCGCAGCAGGATAATCCGCCGCCGAAAACGGAGCCTGAGGATCGTCCGGAATCACATTACAGAAATACGCGATCTGCTTCACGTTTGCTGAAGCGGGCCAGGTCTCGCGCGGAATCAGATCCGACATATCTGACCAGGTGTCGAATGGCTCCACCCAACCGCAACCGATGCCGCGGGCGTTTGGCCAGCCTGCTTCCGCGAGGCTCTTGTTCATCCACAACTGCAGTCCCTGCGTGCGCACAGTTTCCATATTCGCAACCATGTCCGCCCAACCGTTGTCGGCTGCGATCAACTCCTGGCACAGATACTTGTGCGCTCCGAGTGAAATTCCATAGATCACCAGGTCGAAATCCCGCCCTCTTTGCAGGGTCTTGGGATTACTGGGCGGCGGTGCGCCCTGCCAGTCGGTCCACCAGGATTCCAAATTCGGGTTCTTGCACTGCCGGATGGATTCGGCTTCCGCAAGTTGCGCCCAGTCGGGCTCGGTTGGCCATACGGGAATCCCGTCGCATCCTCTGAAGAGCGGCTGGTATTCGCCGCCGCCCTTGATGGTCGCCTGCACATGAATATCAATATGGTCGACAGTCTTCTTGTCGGCTGACAGGCCGAGATTCGTCACCTTATTGAAGAACTCAAATTTCACGCCGCGGTCGCGCAGCACCAGATAGATGGGCGAGAAAATGGTCTCGCCCATACCCGCGTTCATCCACCACATCAGCGCGCCGTGGTAGGTGAACATGAGACGCAGCGTGCCATAGAGCGTGGTGCCCGCAGCCATGCGCATCAAGGGTTTCTCGCCATGCTGATAGCCGAAACACGCGTCGTACATGCCGATGGTGAGCGGAGAGACCGCGTTGTGGCAACCGTGACGCTTGAGCCAGTCGATGAAGTCTTCGTCGTCGATCGACAGAAAGCCCTTGTGCAGCAAGTCATCTTCCAGAATGCCGATCACCGCGGTCAACGCGGTCTCGACGATGATGATCGTGCGTCGCAGCTCTGTATCGGTCTCCAGCACATCCAGGACCAGGCCTATCAATTTATCGAGAAAGGCGCGAATCCATTCCGCGATCGACTTGTGATCATCTGACTTGTGCTGTTTCACATCCACGTGCATCGCGCCCGCGTAAGCCACAACGCGATGCAGGATGGTGTGGGGTTGCTGCGGGACGGCATGGTCCGGCAACTCCGGCATGTTGCCAACTGCATCTTCCAATTTCGCGACCCCGATGTCGTATAGCTCTGCCAGCAGCTTGTGCTGGTCCCTGTGCCGATCCAACTCGGCGGTGGCGAAACCGATGAGCATCCTGACAAAATCCCAGGGGGTGGGCGGCACCATCTTGTTGTCGAAGATCTCGTCCGATCCCGGAAAATCACTGTCATTGCCGGGCCAGTTGATGTTCCACACCTGCCATTTCCCCATGTACTGCTCCATCATTGGGGTGTAGCGCATGGGCGTGAACGCCTTTTTTGCGTCGGTGAACGGCGAGCCGGGCATGAGTTGTTTCTGGTTAGCCTCTTCGTAAACGCGGCGAATCACGCGGAAGGCGTTCTCATAGAAGCCCATCCACAGATGGATGCCGTGTTCCTCGATGCGATCCTGCATGCTGCGGTTGCGGCCGCTTGCGCCCTTGCCGCCCAACCGCCATCCCATCTGGTACACGGTGATGTCGTATTTACTTTTCCAGTCCGGGTCGCTGGTAATCTCGAACACCGCACTGAGTGACCCAATTCCGCCGCCCAACACCGCTATCTTTTGCATCGCCTCTCCTCGCCGTACTGCAACTTTCAATTCCCTAAAAACAAGCCAGACCCGCGACCATACCTCTCTTGGCGCGATTTGAGATCGCGCAATACCAGAATGAAGATGACTCCATTAGCCAGCGACGTGATGTATCATAATACAAAAGTTCCCCCTCCCCCGCTTCCGGTAATAATCCTTTCGTATTCAATGCAATGCCCGCACGGGATTCGCCAACAAAGCAGTGCTCCCCGAGCGGCGCTTTGGAGATTGGCTCAAGTGAAAAGCTGGCTCTTGGCGTGCGCCGCGGGGTTGTTGCTGCTTGCCCGGATTTCCTTCGCGAGCGGGGCAACTGGCGCCCTTGTCGGCAACGTCACCGACCCGACCGGGGCGGTGATTGTGGGCGCGACTGTCTCGGCGAAGAACCAGTCGACTGGTATTTCACGCTTTGCCGTCACCTCCGCAACCGGTGACTACGACATTGTCCTCCTGCAGCCGGGCACCTATGAGGTCACGGTTCGTCAGGTAGGTTTCAACACCGCGGTCTTCGCAGAGATTCACGTTGACGTGGATCAGATCGTCCGCCTGGATGCGCGGCTCAAGGTGGAAGCCAGAGCGGAGCAGGTGCTGGTGACCGATGAGGTTCCGCTCCTCGATTCGGAGGACACGACCATCGGCGCGGTGGTGGAACACAACTCCATCTCGGATCTCCCGCTTAACGAGCGTAACTTCCTGAATTTCACCTTTCTCGTTCCTGGCGCCCAGCTGCCGGTGGCCGGGTCCAACCTGTCAACCCAGGGCGGAAGCGTCATCGTGAATGGA
>JBEKWT010000223.1:0-5578 GCA_049512795.1 Occallatibacter sp. | reverse complement strand
AAATCTCCTCGCGCGCCCCCACCGACAAGCTCCAGCGCTTCTTCGCGGGCCGAAGATCCACATCCACGTAGCCCGCTCCTCGATTCCGCGCATGAAGGCCGAGCGCGAATGTGGTCACTCCATTGGAATAGTTGTAGCTGCGAATACTGTCCCCGTCCTCCTCCAGTCCCATCAACAGCAGCGTTCCCCTTGGCAAAGTCTCTGTGCGCCGCAGCGATCCCTGCCACGACCCATCAATATGGTTGTTCTCATAAATCGCGGGATCGTCGCGGAACAGCACGAACTCATCCGTATGCCGCCGGTAGGCGAACGCCGCCTCGGTCTGGCTTCCCAGTTCCTGCCTCACTCCGCCGAACCAACCCTTCGTTCGCTCCCCCGAGTTGTAGGGACCATAAAACTGGTTCGCTCCAAACGACCGGTCGCTTACAGCGAAAAGCAAATCCAAAAGGCCAAAGCGCGGAGCGCACCAGCTCTCTGCAGAAGAATCCTCATTCCGATAATCGCGGTCCACCATAAATCCCGTCGAAAAATTGCGCTCCGCGGTCACGCGCCCGCTCCATCGTCTGTGCGTCGCCCCCGCCAGCAAAGTCTCCTCGTTCGACTCAAAGCTTCCATCGCCGCCGCGTAGAAAAATCGAATCGTGGTCCGGAGCTGCCGTCAGAAAATCCACCACCCCGCTCAGCGCATCCACGCCGTGCAAAGTTGACCCCGCGCCTTCCAGCACCTGGATCGAATTCATCGCCTCCAGCGGAACTGGCAGGTCGAGATTATGATGGGAAGTCTGCGCGTCGTTGATGCGAAATCCGTTCAGCAGCACCAGCGTCTGCTCAAAACTACCGCCGCGCAGCACCAGGTCCGCCTGGCCCCCGCCCGTGCCGCGCTCCTCAAGAAATACCGAGGAATCCTCGCGCAAGAAATCCTGCGGTGACTCTGCAGCCAGCGATTCTCCCTTCACCTGCAGAACCTCCACCGACCGCTGCGACTCGGCCAGCGGTACCGGCGTCGCCGTGCCCAGCACCACCATGGTCTCAGTCTCCCCCTTCACCGGTGTTGCCGGCACAGCAGGCGCATTCTGCGCGACCGCAACTCGCAGCGTTCCCATCAGAAGCCAAAGTCCCGCACCACGGATGATGTGTCTCAATTGCACCCGCCCCATTTGAATCGCTCTGTTAGAGAATCGCCGTCAAAACCGGCGGTGCGCAACAACGATTTTGTATCGCCTCGAATAGTTGAGCTGTTAAACTAACTCCGCTAACACCGCAAGCTCCGCTAACGCCGCTCTTTTATGCGCATCGACGCCTTTCTCCGCGAAAGTCCCATGTTCGCCGTCAACCGCGCGGCGCGTCGCTTTGAGGCGCTTGCCTCGCGCGTGCTCGCGGCCGACAATCTCGGCTTCCTCGAAGCTCTTGTACTCGCGGCACTCTTCTTTGAGGCGCCGCGGCAGGTCAAGCCCTCTCAACTGGCCGAAACCTTTGCCACCACTCGCGGCAACCTCAGCCATTGCGTCTCTTCGCTTGAGGCCAAGGGCCTCCTGCAGCGCAAAATCGACCCCCAGGACGCGCGCGCCTATCTCCTCACGCTCAAGCCGCACGGTAAGCGTTGCGCCCTGCGCGTCATCGCTGCTCTCGATCGCATGCAAAAAGAATTCGAGAGCGAAATAGGCAAATCCAATCTCGCCGAAATGCTCAAATCCATCCGCAAGCTTGAGGCCCGCGCCGCAATTCGGTAAGAAACCCGAACTCTCGATCCGCGCCGGTCGGACGCCATCCTGCAGGCCACCCTTAGTTGACCTGAAGGTTGGTGACATCAGCACGCAAAAACTCCTGGTGATTTCTTGACCGCACCATATGGCGACACCACATGATTCCCGCACTCTGGCGCCAATTCGAATAGGTTTCCTCGAGTTCCGACCCATCGAGATTCATCCAGGTCATGGCTTGTGGCAGGTGCGTCGAGGGATCGACCTTGAGAAAGACTCTGTCGTTGCGCTTGTCGGTAATTAAAAGTGTTGAGGGGCCAGCAAGAGTCACGGTTCGTTGTGGGTCATCATCGCTGAGCAACAGAGCCGGCAGCTCGCGAAACGGCAAGCCTGTCGCAGTTGGCGCCGGTAGTGAAGTCCGAATCGGGCGCGTCGAAGACCATGTCCACCCTGCGACGCCATTGCTGAACTCGATCGTTGTGTTGCTGCCTTGCGATTCGATGCGAACATCGGATGGCGCTGCAAAGGTTGTCGTTTCGACCGTCGTCCCACGATTGCTCTCCCACGTCACTCTCTCGGTGCGCAGCCAGCCGTGGATCGCCTCCAGATTCCTCTTGCCGCCCATTGCGTTCTGAACGGCGGAAAGAAGCTCGATCGCCTGCCGATCTCTTCCGTAACGCGAGTATGGTATCTGATTCGGTCCCAAAGGAGCCGGCGGTTGCGGATAATTCGAGTGCATCGCCGGCGCTGATGAAGAAGCCACCACGCTGATGGGTACTGCGCCCGTTTTTGTGCCGCCCGGCCCGGATGCGGTCAGGATGTACGCCGTGTTTCCCTGTGGGCGAACGCTGGCGGTTCCTGTCGTGCCCACCGGCCCAATACCAGGGTCAATGCGGACCTGCAAAGCTCCAAGAACGATCCAATGAAGCGTTGTCGCCTGGCCAAGCTGCAGGTGAGTCGCTTCAGCCGTAAAGCTCACTATCGTCACCGCCGGCGGCGGAACGACAACAATCACGATGCTTCTGGTCTGAGGGGACGATTCTCCGCTGTTGATGGCCGTCAGCGTGTACTGCTGCGTGGTCTCCGGACTCACTTGCCACGCACCAGCCGGGGGCACGGCCCCGATGCCGGGAAGCAGCGAGACTGTCGGATTGTCTCCCGTCACCACCCAGTGAAGAGTGGCACTCGATCCTCGTTGAATCTTTTGCGCTGAAGCCGTAAACGAGGCAATCGCTGCAGGCGTCACTTCGGGGGGCGGTCCACCGGGCGCCCCGCCCACAGTGGGCGGTTCCGGCGTTACGACTCCTGGGCCTGGCTCCTGGCCGGGTTGCTCAGGCGACGAACCAGGCGCCTCGCCCGGAATCTGAGGCTCTGCACTGTGACCAGCAGGGGGTTTCTGCTTGCCGGGCGGTTCATTGTCCGATTGCGGATTGGGCGATGGGCTCTTTGCCGGCTCAAGCCAACGGTGAACAAGGGGCGTTCCATATTTGTAGGCTGCCGCCGCGGCAACCGCTCCAACCACGCAAAGCGCTCCGATCTCTGCGAACCGCCGGAATGGAAAAGGCAGCTTCGAAGGAGGCGGCGCCGGCGTCTCCAACGCATGAAAGCAGTAAGGGCACGCCTTCCGCCCGGCTAGCATCTCCTCGCCGCCGTCGCTCAGGCAACTTGGGCAGCGATAACCGGAAACTTGTAACCGGCCGTTTGTGCACTCGCACGCGAATTTTCCGTTCTCGCCTTCCGTGCCGCATCTCGAGCAGCGGAGAATCTGGCAATTCCTGGGAAGGAACGGCTCATGGCAATGAATGCACAGGCGCGCCGCGTCTTGCTCTGTAAAGGACGCATTGTCCTGCGGACACGTGAGGGCGCGTACTGCCATGGTCTGCTCAGATTCCATCATCGTACTACGGCTCTGGTTGGCCATTTCAGGCCTCTTTCGCTCGCCATGCTGAAGAGTAGGTTCTATACTGAGATTCCCCCGACAAGCCCTGCAAAGAGGGGCATTACAATGGAATTCCTCAGCAAGCTGATCGAGATTCTCAAAAGGTCCTATGCGTGGGTGGTCAAGGAATCACCGCAGCAGGCCGACCCACGAATCTGTCCGCTCTGCTTCGATTCGATTACCGAGGAAACCAAGTTCATCAAGTATTGCCCGGTGTGCAGGAACTGGGAGATCGTACGGGGTAAGGCAACGCGCAGTCTGTTCGCGCGATGCAAGAAAGTCGGCTGCAAAGCGAACGGCACTCTTGCCCAGCGCCCCTTTCTGGCCCATGAAAACTGCCGGCGGCTGAACCCTCTCATCCTCAACCTCAACGATGGCGCGAAGAACCGCGTCCAGCCGCTTGGTGAGACTTTTGCCTTGCGTTGGATCGACGTAAGCGCGGCGGGCGGAAGAAGCGCCCTTCGCGACGTCAAGCATTGGACGCTGCCCATAATTCATGGCGCGGCGGAAAACGTGGTCGCCGTCAAGGCCATGTGGTTCCCTTCAGAATTGCTCCGGCTGCTTTCCAGCGGCAAGGGCAAGCGGGTGCAACTCAGGGGGCCCGCCGACGTGGGAAAAAGCGTCCTGTGTTCCATTGCGGTCAACCCCGACAGCCTTCCGGGCACCCTTCAACTTGAGAACTTCGTCTACGCTTCCCCCTACATTGCCACCGACATGAATGCGCCTGAGGAGCAGCGCCAGCCATTCCGATTTTTTGCAAATGCCCTCCAGGCAATCCAGAGTCTCAGGGACTGGCAGCCTTTGGATATGCCGGCCACCGGCCCTGCCGAAGCACTGATCCGGGCCGGCTTCTACAGCAAAATCGTCAAGCGGGAGCGCCGTGCGCTGGTGTTCTACGACCTGGCCGGCGAGTTCTTCCAGGAAGGCGCAGGCGAAATCGTCACGCAGCATGCCGCGAATTCCGACTGCATCTACATCCTGATCGATATCTCGTGCATTTCCGTCTTCGAAGAATTCATTCCAGAGTACAGGAGGAAAGAACCGAGGAAGAAAGCCGACTTCAATGCGAAGTTAAGCGCGAGTCTGCGGCAAATTGAAGGGGACGAGACTCCCAAGATCATCGTCGTCACCAAAGTTGACCTCGTAGAGATTCCGGACCTCGAAGAGGCGCCTCCCGCCGAGAAACCGGACAACGCGGCATCAGAACAGGGAAATGCTGAAGCGATCCCTCCGAGTTTGCCGCTGGCCGCGGGCTCCCGGAATGGCCAGCATCCCTTCGACAAAAGAGCAGCCTTGAACGATCTCTCCGAAATCAAAGAACGCGCGGAACAACAGGCGGCACAAACCGGCAAGGGCCTTCAGGAATTTGCGCTCTCCAATCTTGAAAAATTGAGGAGCTTTTATGATCCGTCGGACCCCAGGCAAAGAATGATTCGCGAACGGCTGGGCGGAGATACCATCAAAGGCGCGTTCTTCGTGTGGACGACCGGGCTCGCGTCCACTCTTCAGAGAAACCCTTCGCCCGTAACGCAATCGGATCCAGGCCCTCAATCAGCCGCTATTCACGACGTTGTCCCGGCGGCTGGCGCTTCACAGCCGAGCGCGAGTAATGCAATCGCTGTTGCGTCACCGCCCACGCCCCAGCCGACCGTTGTTGACAGCCAACCGGCAATCAGTTGTGGAGTATTGGAACTCGTGAGATTCACGTTGGAGCTCGAGTAAAGGCGTGGTTGCGCCTCTCAAACTGAGGGAGATCGAATGAAGATCCTGGCTTATGGCGGGAATGAGTACTCAACTCGCGCCATGATCGGCGAATGGCCCGGCATCTCGATCGAGCATCTTGGCGACCTCTACGGGATTCCATCGGGAAGCTCGAGCTTCGGCCTTGTCTTTCCCGGAGGCGCCCCGGCCCTCATCTATCGGGAGCGCATCAATCCTCA
>JBEKWT010000222.1:0-5586 GCA_049512795.1 Occallatibacter sp. | reverse complement strand
GATGACGGAACTCGTGGTCCCCAACAACCCGCCGCCGCAGGTGAAGATCAAGCAGCCACCCCCGCAGGAGCTGCCTCCGCCTCCAGAGCCGCCCAAAGTGGAGCTGCAGCCGCGGCAGATCGAAATGCCCAAGCCAAAGCCCGAGCCGAAGCCGATCCAGATGGAAGCCAAGGTGACGCTGCCGGCGGTCCAACCGAAGCCTCAGACGGTGATCCTGGCGCCCCAGCCCAAGGCAGCTCTGGCGGCCGCAATGCCTGCGCAGAATTCGACGGTCAAGCCGTCAACGGCGCCCGTGCATCTGGGCCAGACCTTTGGTGTAACTCCCAATCCCAACGCAACCCGTCCGGCCACGGTGGCCGCCATCGGGAACCCTTATGGCGGCATGAATGGCCCCGCCGTGGCGCCGCATGGAATCGTGGGCTCTACCGGGCTTGGCAATGGAACCAAGTACGGCTCCAGCGCCGGCAACCTGGGTAAAGTGGCCTCGGCCGGCATTCCCGGAGCGTCGGGCAGCGGAACCACGTCTAACTATGGGAAGGTGGCGACGGCCGGGATCCCGGGCATGACGCAGGTGGCCGCGGCGCCAAAGATGAACGCACAAGTGGTTCGCGCGACGGAGGTGGAAGTTCTTTCGAAGCCGCCGGTGCGCTACACAAACGAAGCGCGGCAGTTGCACGTCGAAGGAGATGTGGTCCTGAGCGTGACGTTCCTGGCCAACGGACAGGTGGTCGTGCACAGCGTGCTTCAAGGACTGGGTCACGGGCTTGATGAAGAAGCCAAGCGCGTGGCGGAGCAAATCCGATTCCGCCCGGCAACCAACAATGGCCGGCCCGTGGACGTAACGACGAAGATTACCATTACCTTCCAGTTGGCGTAGCATCGCACCCCAAATGGCGTAGCATCACCATGGTAAGGAAGAAAATGGCCCTATACTCAGCCGCCGCGCCCGGAACGGCGAGCAGGCCCGGAACAAAGCCGGACAAAGTTCAACAGGAGTTACAAATGACGTTTCGGAAGATCCCCCTAACTCTCCTGATTCTGACCATGAGTGTTGCTTGCGCACACGCGAAGAAGGAGCCGAAGTACGAACAGGCGCGCCAGCTCACCGCCGACCAGGCTGCATTGGTGCAAAGGGCCGTCGCGCAGGAAAAGGTGCTCATCAAGAGCATCGAATTGCGGACGCCGCTGGTGGAGACCTACATCCAGGACACGCGGCCGGACGTGAAGCTCTACGAAGTGCCGACGGACGACCAATACATGCTCAGCCGTGTGGACTTCAGCAAAGGGTTTTTCGACAAGTCCTATGAGCCGAAGGAAGAGGGCAAGCACGGGTTCTTCAAGGGCTCATTTTTGGCCATGTCGGGACTGAGCAAGGCGCTGGGCTTGGAGAAGTTCACCTACAATCCCAACGGATTTATGGAGATGATGTTCATCGACCCGTCGGGTTTCGATCAGCAGCATTACGTTTTCAGCTTCGTGCGCCGCGAGTTTGTGGGCAGCGTGCGCACCTGGGTCTACGACATGCATCCCAAGGCCGACGTCAAAGGCATTGGCCGGTTCTATGGACGCATCTGGATCGAGGATGAGGGCGCCAACGTGGTCCGCTTCAACGGCACCTACACCGGACCCACCTCGGAGGACTCCTCAAAATATTTCTTCCACTTCGATAGCTGGCGCATGAACGTGCAGCCGGGGATCTGGCTGCCCGCTGCCGTTTACGTCGAAGAGACGCAGCGCACCGAGGCCAGCAAGCAAGTGGGCCTGAAGGCGCAAACGCACTTCTGGGGCTACTCGCTGAAGCTGCCCACGCGCGAGAGCGAGAACGTGAGCGTGAAAGTGGACGAAGCCGTGGACAACAGCAACGACTCGCAGGATGTGGGTCCGCTGCAGGCTTCGCGCATGTGGATCACGCAAGCCGAGAACAACGTGATCGATCGCCTGGTGGAAGCGGGCCTTGTGGCGCCCCTCGATCCCGGCGGCTATGAGAACAAGGTTCTGGACCAGATTGTGATCAATCTGGTGGTGCCCAACAACCTGGCCTTCACTGATCAGCTTCACACGCGCGTGCTGCTTACCGATACCGTGGAAGCCACGACCGTGGGCAACACGATCCTGCTGAGCAAGGGGCTGATCGACTCGCTGCCCAGCGAAGAAGCGATCGCCTCGGTGATCTCCATGGAACTGGCACATATCGCCATGGGCCACCACATCGACACGCGCTACGCCTTCAACGACCGTCTGCTGTTCCCCGACGAGTCCACTTTCCGGCGCATCAATATGAATCACTCCGACGTGGACAACGACACCGCGTCAAAGAAGGCGATGGAGTATCTGGAGAACTCCATGTACAAGGACCGGCTGGCTAACGCGGGCCTTTACTACGAGCAATTGGCGGACCGGTCAAAGGAGTTGAAGGCGCTGAATACGCCGATGCTGGGCGATTCGTTGTTGAAGGCCGATGGCACGCCGTGGATGGCCGCGGTGGAGCACATGGCTCCCAAGCTGAACTGGGACGACCTGGCGCAAACGCCTGCTCTGCCGTTGGGAAGCTGGCTCAAGACCGATCCCTGGGACGACACCGTGCACATGTTGAGCGCCAAGCGGTATGCGCCAATGAACGCACGCGACAAGATGCCGTTCGAGGTCACGCCGATCTTCTACAAGCTGCAGCATTATGAAGAGGCCAACGCGCAACCGCCTGCGTCGGCGCCGGCTGTGGCCGCGCCCGGTGCGCAGCCTGCGAATGACCAGCCGGTCGCCGCACCCGATAATGCCCAGCCCGCTCCACCGGCTCCTTCGAGCAGCTCCGCTGCCACGCCGGATCAGCAGACCGCGGCTGGCGGCACGCCGCCGCCTCCGCAGCAACCAGCTGCAGCACAGAACCCGCAGCCATAAGATAAGATCAGTGCCGTTGGGAACCGGATAGGACGCATCATACGAAACAACGGCGTCCAATCCGGTCCTGAGCGTGGGACTTCAAGCCGTAACCTGGGGTGAAAAATTCACGGGAAGTGGATGTTTTTCAAGCTCATGAATCGATCGATCTTGGCATTCTTTTGCTTCGCGGGTTTTCTCGCCGTTGTTTCAGCCCATGCGCAGGTTGTGCCTTCGGCCACTTCGCGCACGTTCAGTGTTTCCGCCGGCGCTTTCGGCTCGATGGCTCAGCCTGACTACGGCGATCAGGGCTTTGCGCAAACCAGCCCCAACCGGTTATTCGGCCCCGGCGCCTTCGTAGATGTCCATTTCAGCCGCTGGGTGCAAGTGGAAGCCGAAGGCCGCTGGCTGCGCTTCAACCAGTTCTATCTGCGTGGCTTGCCGCCGGGCAACGGCGAGAGCACCTACCTGATTGGTCCGCGCATTCCCATTGTTACCTTCCACCGCATCTCGCCCTACGGCAAATTTCTTGTCGGCCTGGGCAATGGGCCGTTTCTCAACGGAAACACCTTCGTCCTGGCCTACGGCGGCGGCGTGGATTACAGGCTGACCCGCCGGTTTACGCTCCGCGCCATCGACTTCGAGTATCAGCGATGGAGCGTGACTCCCACGCTCTACCCCTACGGCGGCAGCGTGGGAATCAGCTACAAAATCTTCTAAATGCAGGGACCAAGCCACCCCAACGAGCCGCCTGGAGGGCACCCGCCGCTCGTCGAGGGCCCCGGCAGGGAACAAGGGGCCGGGAGAACAAGGAAGGCCTGAGTTCATCTGGCCACCTCTCGCTTTGTGGGCGATGGGTGCCACACTCTTAAGGCGCGATGTGAAGCGGCGTCGCCTTTGCCGTGGGCATGGGCACGTGAAGGATTCCGGCCACCGTGGGCGCGATCTGCCGCATATCAACAAGGCCAAGGTCGCGATGATGCGCGATGCCGGCTCCGAGGGCGAAGAACGACGAGCGCATCTCGGGATACTCAGGCGAAAAACCGTGCGCACCGCGATCGCTGGGATTCAGATTAACAAGGCTGCCGCTGAGCCCGTTTGCGGTATAGTAGCCGGGCTTCAGGACCACAAGAAAAGCCGCATCGGGAAAGGCCCCGCGCTTCTCGATAGCGTCGCGATCGAGAATTTCCGCGATTCCGTTTGCCGGATCCGCAGCCAGGCCATCGAGCATTACCTTCACCTGCTGCTCAGTCGTATGGTCAGCGGGATCGTGGAGCATGATTGCCGCCATGCCGCCCGCCATCCACGGCTCAGCTTTCCACGATTTGACCACCGGAGTTTTGCCCGGGGCCATGGTCACGTTAACAAGGCCTGCCTGAAGAAACGGAATGGCAAGGTTGACGGATTTCGAAACATTCATGAAGCCGTGGTCGGAGACGATAACCAGCACTGCAGATGGATTGTTGGCGAACACCTGGTGCGCGAGACGCGCGATCATGCCGTCGAGCACTTCGAGGTCGGCGCAGGCTTCAGGGCTGAAGGGGCCGTGCTGGTGCTGGGTCTCGTCGAGAGAGCTCAAATGCAGAGTCATAAATGCGGGCTTGTAACGGCGCAGAATCTCGAGAGCGTAGCGGGTCTTCATTTCGTCGCCGGCGATCGAGGTGTCGTTGCCGTTCATGTAAGGACCAGCCGCCGGCTTGAGTTGCTGGATGAGCGTGTCTGGCCTCGAGAGCGCCTCCATCAGAAGTTGATCGACGGGATTGTACGAGCTCGAGGCGTCGGGACCGCGCCAGTACTCGGGAATCAGGTAGTCGACATCGGTTGCGCCGACACTCACCGGCCAGCCGATGCTGGCTGTGCGCAGACCGGCATGGTGCGCAGCCTGCCAGAGTGTGGGCACGCGAATCTCGGGTGCATACCAGTTCCACGCTTCAAAATATTGCTGGAAGGGATCGAATTCGTGATTGTTGTAAATGCCATGCTCGGCGGGCCAAACGCCGGTGATCAGCGTGGTGTGGCTGGGATAAGTGATAGTGGGCCAGATGCCCACGACGCCGTCCGCGTAGGTTCCGTTGGCAAGAAGCGTGCGCAGGTAGGGCAGCTTCATGCCATGCGCGTCGGCTTGCGTGATGTACTCGGGCTTAAGGCCGTCGATGGAGATCATCAGGACGGGAGCGGCGTGGGCGGCGGTTGCGAAAGCGAGAAGGAAGAGCGGCAAAACCAAAAGACGGCGAAAGGCTGCATTCATGCGGAGTGCTCCTCTTGGCATTTTGAAGGGAAGCGACGAAGCCGTCCGCACTCTCAAGTTAAATTCACAAGCGAGCGGCGATGAGGTCTGCTGGGGAAGTATACAGGACCCGCAGACCGTCGATCGCGGACCGTGAACAGCGAGGGCGGACAGTGGCCTGGAATCAGAATTGGTTGTCGCGGACTGTCTTGAGCGAGGCCTGCAACTCGGACCTGGAGCTGGACCTGCTTGATCTCCTTGAGGGTGGCCACTTGGCTACTGTAGATGTGGTCGTGCACGCCGTAGATCGCCCAAAAGATGAACAAGAAGGCTGCTGAGAGCTGAAGCCGATAAAGCGCCAATGCGTCCAGGCTGTGCGAGGGCCTCAGGGACAGACTCACGCCGAGCAGCAGGCCAAAGATCACGCTGACAATGTTTGCCGTGATTTTGTCCCAGCGAACCGCTCTTTCGTGTTTTGCTAGCAA
>JBEKWT010000221.1:0-5608 GCA_049512795.1 Occallatibacter sp. | reverse complement strand
CTTACGCGGAATTCACGCAGTAACGCGGCGACCATCTCCAAGTGGCCGGCGCTGAGTTCGGCGCGCGACCGGATTGCGATGCATGTACCGCAACTTCTCGATCGCCAGAAAAAGGCGAAGGATGGGCGCCCGCGACAGGGAACCTTCGTCA
The DNA here is from genome assembly GCA_049512795.1 of Occallatibacter sp. GTDB lineage: Bacteria > Acidobacteriota > Terriglobia > Terriglobales > Acidobacteriaceae > Telmatobacter. Next base: position 5,457 of record JBEKWT010000221.1, on the reverse strand, counting down.
GATATCCCACCGAAGCGGAGCTTGGATGGGGCACATTCGCAAACTCAGTTCGGCGGGGCCGCGCGCTTCGGCGGCAGAAGCCAGAGCACCGCAACGATCCCGATGAGCGCGAGAGAGAATGCGGGCCGGACCCAAGCCACGGGGATGGCTGCGGCATAAAGCGAAACGGACGCGATCTGCTTGGCCCAACTTGCGTGCGCGGGCCGAACACTCTGGCGGCGTATCTGACTCCAGAGCGCCATATAGCCGAGCCCCGGAAAAATGCTGACTGCGGCGTAGAGCGCGGTGGTGAACGACGAGAGGCCTTTGATGCCGATCCAGTCGGTAGCGAAGGGAAACAGCGAGAGGAAGAAGAGAAAGACCAGGTTGGCCCAGAGAATACCGTGGGTGACCGTCTCCACCTCGTCGACGAGATAGTGATGGTTGACCCAGTAAATCCCGATCTGCACGAAGGTGAGCAGGTAGAGAACAACGGCAGGCAGCGCCGCGCGCAGGCCGGCCAGGCCGTCGGCGCCCGGCACCTTGAGCTCCAGCACCATGATGGTGATGATGACGGCGATGACGCCGTCGGAGAACGCCTCGAGACGTCCCGGACTGAGGCCTTTTTTGCTCACGCCGATACCACCTTAGCACGGGGTGGGTTGAGGGCTGAGCGCTGAAAGCTGTCTTTCGCGGGTTGGCTGTCCCATCTCTAACCTCCGCCGCGGGCGGATTTGCGGTCAGCGACGGGACAGCACAAGTGAATCTCGTTTGCGGATGAAACTTTTCAGCAGAGGCTGAGCCGCCGGCAGCCGCGCGAACAAGCTAACCGCAGGTTGGCTGAGCCGCCGGCAGCCGCGTGAACAAGCTAATCGCAAAAAACTAAAGGCTGCTTCTCTGTGGACAAGCCAGCGGCTAAGAGCTGGAAGCTGCTTCTCTATGTTGTCTGTGCACCAGGGCGTGCCAACGCTCCCCCATGCTGGGAACTTCAGGGCACGCAAAGTAAATCTGCCGATTCACTGCCATCAGCAGTTGCACCGCTTCAACTTGTGCATTGTGCGCGCTCAGCGATCCTCCCGTGTGCACGAACTCGTCGGTCAGGTATTCGATCGAGTGCCCCAGAATTTCCAAAGCGCGGCCTGCCTGGGGCGAAATTCGGCGCCGGCGTACGCGGCCTGGGTTGATGAGCGAAACGGGATTGGGGGCCGAAACCGGGAAACCACTCATTGGTGTGTAGGAGCCCATATAGCCAATCCTCAACCCGGTTCTTCGGCGCCAGCCATCATTCGGACAGAGTACTGAAGTGCTGTCCCAAATTGGCGCACACATAGTTATGCCGGATTATTGCGGGAAAACCAGTGACGAAGCTCACACAGGCTTGGGTTTTGCTCCCGCGGGTAACATGTCGCCTCAGCCCTCGGCGCGGGCCCGAGTCTTCCATCCCCCGGGCGGCAAAGCACTTTGCCGCCGCGCACCCCGCCTCGCCTTGACTGGAGAGGCGCGAAAACCTAATCTCAAGTTAGGTTTTCACTGGCCGGAGCTGCTTTTTTCGGCGATTCAGGCGGTTTGCTATCCAATTCCTTCGGGCTGGGCGATGAATCCAACTCCATATGATTGGCAGTATCTCCCTCTGCTGATGCAGATTCTTGCCGCCATTCTCCTTGGAGTGGGCATGGTTACGGCCTCGTGGTTCGTGGGCCGCCATCGCAACACCAAGGTCAAGCTCGCGGCGTACGAATGCGGCATTCAGGCCGTGGGCGATGCTCGCGGGCGCTTCAGCGTGCGCTTCTATCTGGTCGCCGTTCTGTTCATCCTGTTCGATGTGGAAATGGTCTTCATGATGCCCTGGGCCGTCATCTACCGCCAGCTTCCGCACATCACCGGCTCCCGCTTCTTCGGCTTTTGGGAGATGGTCGTTTACCTCGGCTTTGTGGCCGTCGGACTCTATTACATCGTGCGCAAAGGGATCTTGAACTGGAGCCACGACAGAGCGGACCTGTAACCTAGTGGTTAGTGATTCGTGGGTAGTGGTTGGTGGTTGGTGATCGGCGGACCGTTCCTTCCTGGATTCACAAAGTCATTGCGCAACTGGAAGCAATTCCTGAGGAGATAAGGCTTAAGGATGACGAGCCAACCACCCACCCTCGCCGGCAAGCAAGCTGTCCTTGAAGGACTGCCGGATCATCCCGCCGTCAAGGCGCTTCAAAATTCGGAGATAGGGGTCTGGAATCCGCAGGCCTTCCTCGACGCGCGCTTCGACTTCGGCGAGCTTACGCTCACCGTTGCGGCGACAGCAATCCGCGCGGCCTGCGCGACTGTTCAGAAAGCCGGCTACAACTTCTTTGAGGATATGACCGCAGTCGACTGGTTCCCTGCGTCGCCCCGCTTCCAGTTGAGCTATCACATTCTGTCGCACACCTATAAGGAGCGCATCCGACTGCGCGCGATGCTCGACGAGGCCGATCCCACTGTTGACTCCATCACCCAAGTCTGGCCCGGCGCCAATTATTACGAGCGCGAAGTCTTTGATCTGTTCGGGATCAGATTCTCCGGCCATCCTGATCTGCGCCGCATCATGATGCCCGACGATTGGCAGGGCCATCCGCTGCGCAAAGACTACCCGGTGGAGGGATATCGCTGATGAGCGAGAATCGCGGCGCGCCCATTCTCGAGCTCCCCGCAGCCGAACCCGCAGGCGAACGGCGCATGATCCTCAACATGGGTCCGCAACATCCGGCGACGCACGGTGTGTTGCGCCTCATCGTCGAGCTTGACGGCGAAGTGATCGTCAGCGTTCAGCCTGAGATCGGCTATTTGCACACCGGCATCGAAAAAACCTGCGAGGCCAAGTTCTATCAGCAAGTCGTTCCGCTTACCGATCGCATCAACTACCTCGATCCGCTCTCCAACAATCTTTGCTATTGCCTGGCCGTTGAAAAACTTCTCGGCCTGGAGATTCCCGACCGCGCCCAGTGGATTCGCGTTTTGCTCACCGAGCTCAGCCGCCTGAACTCGCACCTCATCTGGCTCGGCACACACGCCATGGACATTGGCGCCCTCACCGTTTTTCTCTACACCTTCCGCGAGCGCGAAGAAATTCTTCGTCTCTTTGAAGCCGTCGCGGGCCAGCGCATGATGACCAGCTACTTTCGCATCGGCGGCCTCTCGATGGAGCCGCCGCTCGACTGGCTCGACCGCGTGCAGCATTTCATCGCCACATTCCCTGAGAAAATCGACGAATATTCCAACCTGCTGACCGGCAATCCAATCTTCATGAATCGCTTGAAGGGTGTCGGCTATCTATCTCCAGAAGATGCAATTGCGCTTGGCGTCACCGGCCCGCCACTACGCGCCTCCGGGGTCGATATCGACCTCCGCCGCGACATGCCGTACTCGAGCTACGAAAAATTTCAGTTCAACGTGCCCACCTCCACCGTCGGCGACACCTGGGCGCGATACGTCGTCCGCCTCGTCGAGATGCGCGAGAGCACAAAGATCATTCAGCAGGCGCTCGACGGCATGCCCGGCGGCCCGGTAAAAGCCAATGCGCCCAAGGTCGTTTTGCCCGACCGCGAAAAGATGAAAACGGAGATGGAAGCTCTCATCCATCACTTCAAAATTGTCACTGAGGGATTCAATGTTCCCGCCGGCGAAGTTTACCAGGGCATGGAATGCGGGCACGGCCAGATGGGCTATTATGTGGTTTCCGACGGCACATCCAAGCCTTACCGCGTGCACATGCGCTATCCGTCGTTCGCCACGTTACAGGCCATCGAAACCATGTGCAAGGGCCGCCTGATCGCCGACCTCGTCGCGGTCATCGGCTCCATCGATATCGTTCTGGGGGAGATCGACCGTTGAAGCGCAAGCGACGCAATTCCCTCGTAGCGAAGTTTCTTTTCCTTGGGAAACCTTATTTCGGCGAAGTGATTCCGCCGAGGTCGGTCGTCAAACTGTTGGCGCCGTGGGGCAATGATCAAGGGAGCGTTTTTCGCATCGGCTATTACAGCCGCCAGGACGGATTGGATTGCGTCTGGCTGGTAAACGAAAAAGGCGAATACGAGCGAACGACCGATCAGAATTCGATCCGCGAGGATTTCCAGATTCTGAGGAGGAGCGACGAGTCCGACTGGTTCGGATTCAACCGCGAAGTGCTCGGTCCAATCTCGACTGAAGAGCTTTTGAAATTGGAAAGGGTATAGGTTATCCGTTGCCTCAAGGCCTCTATGCAGAGCTTTGGACCTCTCTCGCTTCCCTGCTCCGCAGCTACACCGCGGCGCACGGCCTCCACTCGAACCGCGAGGCTGCCGTTGAGCTGACCGAGGAAAAAATCACCGTCCGCCATGGTCAAAAATGGCTGCGCCTCGAACGCAATTACGCAATCCTTACCTGGACGCGAGAAAATGGAACCATGGGAACCCTTGAACTGACCGAAGCCGGAACCCTGCGCAGCGGAACCCACGAAGAGGCCATGGACCTGGCTGCAGAACAATGGGCGCGAGACCTGATGCTGAAGCCGTCGCAACTCGACTCGCGCGGGAGCAAATGAGATGAGCCCGAAGAAGACCAAATCCGGACCCGCCTCCGTCTTCTCGCCCGAGCTGGCGGCGCGCTTCGACGCGCTTGTCGAGAAGTATCCCGTCCGGCGCTCTGCGCTCATTCCCATGCTGCTCTACGCGCAGGACGAAGTTGGCTATCTCTCCAACGCGGTCGTGGCCGAAATTGCCCGCCGCATCGGCATCACCGAGCTCGAAGTGCGCAACGTCGCCACCTACTACTCCATGCTCCGCTTCAAGCCCGCCGGCAAATATAACATTCAGGTCTGCACCAACATCAGTTGCATGCTCCGCGGAGCCTACGAAGTTTACGAACGCTTCCGCGAAGAGCTCGGCGTCGGCGCTGATGGCGTTACTGCGGATGGCCTCTTTTCTCTCGAAGAAGTTGAGTGCATCGGAGCCTGTTGCTGGGCTCCGGCCATTCAGGTCAATTACGAGTTCCACGACGAGATCAAACCCGATCTCGTGCCCGGCATTTTAGGCGCGTATGCGCAGCGAGTCGAGGATCGGGCCCAGGCTCTGGATCGAGTCGAGGGCAAGGAAAAGAATGCCTAGGCTTGTCTCCCATCCCGATGAGGTCAAGATCGTCTCCCGCCGCTTCGGCATGGGAGCCACGAATATCGATCGCTACATCGAGCTCGGCGGCTACGAGGCCGCGAAGAAATGTCTCGCCCAGGGCTCCGACTGGATTGTCGAAGAGATGAAGGCCAGCGGCCTGCGCGGCCGCGGCGGCGCGGGCTTTTCGACGGGCATGAAGTGGTCCTTCGTTCCCAGGCAATCCGCCAAGCCCAAATACATTCTCGTCAACGGCGACGAAAGCGAGCCGGGAACCTGCAAGGATCACCTGATCTTCCTCCATGACCCGCACGCGGTAATCGAAGGCGCCATCATTGCCGGGTTGGCCGTCGGCGCAAAAATGGGC
>JBEKWT010000220.1:0-5654 GCA_049512795.1 Occallatibacter sp. | reverse complement strand
CCGACATCCGTGGTCCGCCGCCTCACCGATTCTGTGAGATCCCTTATCGGTTCCGCCTCCTCCTCGGCACCGCCCGTGCTTCTTTGTCCCAGTCCGGCTCGCTATTACGTCAAGCGCTGGCTCGACCCGGTGCTGCCGCGCCTGGCAGTGGTTGCGGCCAGTGAAGTTCCACCCGAGATCCGGCTGCGCCCTGTGGGCACGGTTCGATGAAATCGGCGGCGAGTGAGTAGAAGTTGGTCAGAAGAGAGTCTCCGGGTCTTGAGAAGGGGATCGTGATGGGAATGGAAGCAGCGCCCGCAGTGAGAGAGTCAAGGCCGGTACGGCGCGGAGCCGCGAACGGCTATCCGCCGCAGGCGGCGGCCGCAGGCGCCTTGACCACCGAACAGGAACGGGTGTTGCTCGAGCATCTGCCCATTGTGCGCTTTCTTGCCCGCAGGATTCATGAGCGGCTGCCGCAGCATGTGGACATCGAAGACCTGGTCTCGGCCGGCGTGGTGGGGCTGATGGATGCCTTCGCCAAGTTCGATCCCGAGAAGAAGGTGCAGTTTCGCAGCTACGCGCAGTTCCGCATCCGGGGAGCGATTCTGGATTCGCTGCGCACGCTCGACTGGAGCCCGCGCGAGCTGCGCCGCAAGGGGCGCGCGGTTGAAGAGGCGATTCGCGCGCTGACAGCCCGGTTGGGCCGGGCGCCGGGCGAAAACGAAATTGCCGCCGAGATGGAGATGAGTCTCGATGAATATCAGCAGCTGCTGGGAGATCTGAAGGGCCTGGAAATCGGCACGCTGCACGTCGAGCGCAATGAGAACTCGGGCGAAGATGAGCTGGCCTACGTGCCCGGCAAGCCCGAGGACGATCCGCTCTTCCACTGTCTCCGCGGCGAGCTCGAAGAGCGGCTCGCCGACGCCATCCAGCACCTGCCCGACCGCGAGCGGCTGGTGATGACCCTCTACTACTACGAGGAGATGACGATGCGCGAGATCGGCCTGGCGCTGGGCGTGGTCGAGTCGCGCGTTTCGCAGGTCCACGCCTCTGCGGTGGTGCATCTGCGCGCCGCGCTGCGCGACCTGGCCGGCGTAGGCCAAGCAGAGCGGACGGGTCCGAAACCGTCGGCGCGGAGGAAATAATCGCGGCAGAAGGAAGCAAGCGGGCGGAAGGAAACTCGAAGGAAGGTACCCTTGGCTGAGAAAACGCTTAAGCAGGACGAGATCGATGCGCTGTTCGAAGCCGCGCGCAGCCAGGCGCCGGAGGCCGCGCATGCCGAAGTGCGCGCTAAGGTCGTGCCCTATAACTTCTCCTCGGCAGGCCAGATTTCGACCGAGCAGCTACGCGCCATCAGCATGCTCAACGATCTTTTCGCGCGCAATCTGACGCACAACCTGGCGGCGTGGCTGCGCACGCGGTTTCAGGTCAACCTGGTTTCGGCCGAGCAGATTCAGTTCAATGAGTTCCTGCTCAGGATACCCGAGATCTGCTACGTGGCTTCGGTGCGCCTGGAGCCGCTGGGGGCACTCGCGGTGCTGCAACTGGACATGGGCCTCGCGCCTCCGGTCATCGATCTGTTGCTGGGCGGGGACGGCAAGGACGGACCGCTGCGCGAGCTGACCGACATCGAGGAATCGATTCTGGCCAGCGTGGTCGAGATTGTCTGCCGCGAGCTGACCGTGGCCTGGCAGCCGGTGGGGTTGAGCTTCCTGTTCGAGCGCCGACAGATGCAGACCCAGGTGGCGCGCGTTATTTCAGTGGCCGAGAAGACGCTTTGTCTGAGCTTCGAGATTCGCATGCCGCACAGCTCGGGCCTCTTGAACCTGGCTTTTCCGGCTGTGGTCGCGAACACCATTCTGCGCCGGCTGACCACGGACTGGAGCCGGCGCCGCCGCCATGCGGGCGAGACTCAGGCGCGCATGGGCGAGGTGGCGCGCGACATCCGTTTTGGCTGTTCGCTGCAATTGCCGGCGGTGCGCCTGGCGGCAAGCGCTCTCGAACAGGTTGCGCCAGGGGACGTGCTCCGGCTCAACGTGGGCACCAGCGCGCTGTCGGAATGGAGAGTTGCCGGCCAGCGTCTTTCCCTCGCCCAGGCCATGCGCCACGGGGCGCATCGCGCCGCTCGCATCGAGCGCGTTCTCGCCGGGGGTGAACGATGAAGACCTACTTCGAGTGCTGGGTCCAGGTGGCCGCGGCGCTGTTCTCGCAAGCCCTGGCCGGCGAGCCGGAGTTGAGCGAGTCGCTGCCCAAGCCGCTTAACGCGGACGCATTCGGCTGGGCAGCCACCCTGAGCGGCGACGTTCACGGCCGGTTCGCGGTGGTCCTCGACGGCAAAGTTCTGGAGACGCCGCTGGTGGGCGAGGGCGCGGATCAAAAGGCCGGCTGGGAGGAGCTGCTGCGTGAGGCGGCCAGCGCCGCGGCGGGAGACCTGCTGGCTTCAACAGGCAAGAAATGCCAGGTGGCGAGCTTCGCAGCGATCACCGGAGAGGCCAAGATCACGAACGCCTTTCAGCTCCGCTCGGGCGAGCGCGTGTGGACGGTTCTGGTGCGGGATGAGGTCGAGGAAGATGCGGCCGGGCGCGCTGCTGCCTCCGCTCGCGAATCCGAGACGCAGGCTTCGCCGGCCCCGGCGTCCAAGAATCCGGTCCCTTCAGACGACCTGAGGTCCGCGCCGGCGTTGAGCCCGGGGCTTGAGTTGCTGCTCGACGTCGAGCTCGAAGCGTCCTTGCGCTTCGGGTCGCGCGAGATGCCTCTCGGGGAGATTCTCGATCTGGGGCCGGGCGACGTGGTCGAGCTTGATCGCCATGTTGCCGATCCCGTGGACCTGATTGTGGGCGACAAAATTGTGGCGCGCGGCGAGGTGGTCCTGGTGAACGGCAACTTCGGGCTGCGCGTGACCGAGGTGGCAGCGCCGAGGAAGCGTCTGGAGAGCATTCGATGCCTCTTTTGAGCCACCGGCCTGGGCAGGCCTTTCACCGAGCCCCGCAGGAAAGCGCGGATAGGGAGGGATCAGCTGCCAATCACGCCTCTTTCTCGCGCTTGTTTAGGGGAGGCGCCGCGGCTGGCATTCGCGCAGGCATCTTCTCGACTTGCGCCAATCCCCATTGTGGATCGGGCTGGCTGCGCATCTGGCGTCGCCGCGAGACGCCGCTCTTCGAAGGCGGATGGTGCTGCTCGTCAAGCTGCATGGCGGAGCGGGTCGATGCGGCGCTGGGCCGGGAGATGGACGGGCGAGGCAATCCGTGCGAAGGCCACCGGCATCGAATTCCGCTGGGCCTTGTCCTGCTTGAGCAAGGCTGGATCACGAGCGGCGATCTGCGCCGGGCGCTCATGGCGCAGAAGGATGCCGGCGCCGGCCGGCTCGGAAGTTGGCTCGTTCGGAACCGGAGCGCCAGCGAGGAGCAGGTGACGCGTGCACTCGGCCTGCAATGGGGATGCCCGGTGCTGGGGATGGAGTTTCACCATCCCGAAGGGCTGACCGCGCTGGTGCCGCGGCTTTTTGTCGACGCGTTTGGAGCGCTGCCCCTGCGCGTGGCGGCGGGCAGAATTCTCTATCTGGGTTTCGAAGACCATCTTGATCCCGCGCTGGCACTGGCACTGGAGCGCATGACCGGACTCCAGGTCGAGGGCGGACTGGTCGAGGAGTCGGCGTTTCACCCGGCGCACACGCGGCTGCTCGAGGCGCGCTTCCCGGCTGCCGAACTGATCGAGGCGGCGACCGAGCCGGCGTTGTCGGCCGCCTTCGCCAACGCAGTGGAAAGAAACCGCCCGGTGGAGTCGCGTCTGGCGAGGGTGCACGACTGCCTGTGGCTGCGCATGTGGTTGCGCCCGCAAAGCGGGCCGGTGCCGGATATCGGCGCAATCCGCGATCTGATCGGATCCGCGCGCATGCATTGAGGTGAGCCGGTCACGAAGGCGAGGATTCGAAAATCGCACTCCAAAATCGCTCTCCAAAATCGCTCTCAAGGATGGAGCCCGAGCGCCGATAGATCTGAGTGTGGAGGGGCTTGGGCATGAGCGAGATTCGAGCGCTGATCGTCGACGACTCCTCGGTGATGCGCAAGATCGTGGAGCGGGCCCTGCGCCAGGCCGGGCTGGAGTCGCTGGTTGTGCATGAGGCGGGCAGCGGCACCGAGGGGTTGGAGGTATTGAAGGACAAACCGGTGGACCTGATCCTCTCCGACATCAACATGCCCGCCATGGACGGGCTGGAGTTTTTGCGCCAGATTCGCGCGCAGAATCTGGCTCCTGGAGTTCCCGTGGTGATGCTCACCACCGAATCGAGCGAGGAGCACGTGAAGCAGGCCATCCAGGCCGGAGCGCAGGGCTACATTCGCAAGCCATTCACCGCCGAGCAGGTGAAGGAGCGCGTTTTGCCGCTGGTGCGCGCGGCTTAGGGGGCAACATGGCTGCTTTGAACCTGGTCACGCGGGTCCGGCGTACGCCGAAGGATGACGGGAGGGTGCCGTGCTGTTGAATGGTGTGCGTTCCGCCGTCACGGGCGGGCAGAGTGGCGGCAACAGAGGGGTCGCAAGCGCGGCGGCCGGGTGCGAGGGTGGCCGGGGTTCGGTTGGCGCGGGTTCGGTTTGCGAAGTTCCAGGTTGCGAAAGTTCAAGGGAGCGTCCGATGGCGGTTTCATTGCGTGAATCCGTGCAACAGGTCTCCGATCCACGGAATCTGGATGCGAGTGTGGAAGAAGTCTTCCGGACGATGTTGGAGTTTGAGTGCAAGCGCGACACACGACCCGCCGTCGTGGACAAGGAGTCGGTGACGGCGGTGGTGGGATTTGGCGGAATCCTGAGCGGCGCCTGCGTCTTCCGTTCGGGCGCCGGAACGGCCATAAAGATCGCCGCGCAGATGACGGGAATGGAGTTCACCGGAATCGACGACACAGTGAAGGACGGGATCGGCGAGATCTGCAACATGCTCGCCGGAGCGTGGAAGGGCAAGGTTCCAGAACTGGCGGCAAATACCGGGCTCTCGGTTCCCGCGGTCATAACCGGCCGTGACTACAACCTGCATGTGCAGGCCCCGGAGTTTCAGATTCATCACATTTATCGATTCGATGATCAGGTCTTCGAGGTCACGATCGTCTGCGACGGGCTGCAGTAAGCCCCGCAGAGGTTGCGACGATTCCGGCGGGCTGCATTAGGTCTGATGGCCATGGGAACTCCGGCTCAGGAGTCTAAACGCAGGTGCCGTAGCGGGTTGGTACCCGGTTCGCCGAGTCCTAACTTAGCTAACTCGCCGACTCCGCAAACACCCCGATTGGTTTCCTCCCACACTAATTCCCTTTAATTTTTCCCACCCCTTTTCGGTTCTCTTTCTGCAGGGATTCTCCTGTATGGACAGCGGCTACTATGCGGCGATGACGGGCCTGGTGGCGCGCACCGAGGCGCTGGACACGGCGGCGGCCAATCTGGCGAACGCGCAGACGCCGGGATATCGCGCCGAGCGCGAGTTCTTCCGCTCCGTGCTGTTGGGGCCGGACGCGCTGGACTCTCAGCTGGGCCAGACCGTGAACAATTACGGCCTGCTCGGCGGCGACCGGCTGAGCATGGCGCAGGGCGCTCTCGAGGAAACCGGCAACCCACTCGATCTGGCGATTGAGGGCCAGGGATTCTCCTGTATGGACAGCGGCTACTATGCGGCGATGACGGGCCTGGTGGCGC
>JBEKWT010000219.1:0-5676 GCA_049512795.1 Occallatibacter sp. | reverse complement strand
CAACTCCGGCACTGACGTTCGCGTCTCGAACTCGCTCAACCTTGGCCTCTTGGTCAACGGCACCGACAATCCCGCCGTCACCCTCCAGGTGAACGGAATCGCCGGCGGCAATGGCGTCGTCGGCACAGCGGTATCGAACGCCGATGGCTCCATCACCTACACCGCGCCGCCCGTTGTTCCTACTCCCAGCAACATTGTTCAGCTCACCATCACCAGCGTCGACAATCCCGCGGTCTCGATCTCCCAGAACATCTCGGTGATGAATCCCATTCCGATTCTTGCCTCCGCGTCACCGATGGCATTCAATCCCGGGCCCGCGACCATCGTGCTCACCGGCCAGAAGTTCATCACCGGAGCGCAGGTGCTCGTCAACGGAGCTCCGGTCGCCACAACCTTCAACAGCGGAACGCAACTCACGGCGAATGTTGACCAGGCCCAGCCCGGCAATCTCGATCTTCAGGTCCTCAATCCGAATCCCGGCCCCGCAGCGTCGAACGATCTCATTGCGACCGTCAGCGGCACGCCTCCCACTCCGATCGTGGCTCCCAGTGACGCCGCGCGCTTCCTCGAGCAGGCCACCTTCGGCCCAACCGACGCCGACATCCGCACTCTTTCACTCGAGGGCTACCAGGCTTGGCTCAACCAGCAGTTCGCCATGCAGCCTACGCCCACCGAGCCCGCTGTCGAACAGGCGATCATCGTCAACAACCCGCCCTGCGCCGCGGCCGACGTCACGTGCAACGCCGCGCTCTTCGTCCAGAACAACCAGGATGAAGGCCTTGTTCAGGACACCTTCTGGCAGCAATCCATCACCGCGCCCGACGAGCTCCGCCAGCGCGTCAAGTACGCCCTCTCGCTTCAATTCGTCATCTCCAGCAACAACACCACCGCGATTCAGAACATGCCGCGCGGCGAAGCCAGCTATTACGACATGCTCGGCGCAGACGCTTTCGGCAACTTCCGCCAGCTCCTCGAGGACGTGACCCTCAGCCCGATGATGGGCCAGTTCCTCTCCATGCAGGGCAACGACAAGGGCAACGCCACCACCGATCCCGATGAAAACTACGCTCGCGAGGTCATGCAGCTCTTCACCATCGGTCTCTGGCAGTTGAATAACGACGGCACGCAGCAGCTCGCAAACGGCCAGCCCATCCCCACGTATTCGAACACTGACGTGATGGGATTAGCGGCCGTATTCACCGGCTTCAGTTGGAACATCCCCGGCGACTCCACGGACAACGCCTGGTCCAACTGCTGCGTCTACGTCGGTCCCGGCTACGGTGAAGAGCTGCTGCCCATGCAAGACTTCCCCAGCCACCACTCCACTGTCCAAAAGCAGTTTCTCGGCGTCACCATTCCCGCCTCTGGCAGTCCCGACCCCAATGGCGATCTCAAAATCGCTCTCGACACGCTCTTCAATCACCCCAATCTGCCGCCGTTTTTCTCCAAGCAAATGATCCAGCACCTGGTGACGAGCAATCCCAGCCCCGCCTACGTCAACCGCGTTGCGCAAGTCTTCATCAACGACGGCACCGGCGTGCGCGGCAATCTGCAGGCCGTCATCACTGCCATTCTCATGGACCCCGAAGCGCGCGACACGGCCACGGCCACCGCCAACCCGCAATACGGCAAAGTCCGCGAAGCTCTTCTCCGCTACACCGAGTGGGCCCGCGCCTTCACCGCGCAATCGCGCACCGGCTCCTTTGACGTGGGCAGCACCGAGGATCCCATCTACGGCCTCGGCCAAATGTGGCTCCGTTCGCCCACCGTCTTCAACTGGTTCGCGCCCGGCTACACGCCGCCCAACTCGCCCATCTCCGCCGCCGGCCTGCTCTCACCCGAGATGCAGATGACCAACGTCTCCACCGTCGTCGGCTACATCAACTATCTGCAAGGCGCAATCGGCGCCAACGCCGAGGGCGGCCCCGATGTCTTCTCCTACTACGGCACAGAAATGACTCTCGCCGCCACGCCCGATCAGTTGCTCGACCGCATCAATCTCCTTCTCATGTCGGGCCAGATGTCCTCGGCTCTCTACAACCAGATTCTCGCCGCCATCGCGGCCATCCCCATCCCCACAACCAACCAGAACGACATCAATGCCGCGCTTTTGGCCCGCGTCCAAACGGCCATCTATCTCACCGTGGCGTCGCCCGACTACGCCGCCGAGCAATAGGAGCCTGCCATGAGCTGCAGTTGCAACCAAAACCGCCGGCAATTCCTTCGCACCGCCTCCATGGCGTCCATGGCCGGGATCTACGTCAGCCCGTTTCTTCTCGAGCTCAACTCGCTCGCCGCCATGGCGCAGTCCACCCCCGGCTCCGACTATCGCGCTCTCGTCTGCGTCTACCTGCAGGGCGGCAACGATGGCCACGGCACCGTGATCGCCACCGATCCTGAATCCTTTGCCGCCTTCACCGCCGCTCGTTCCGGCGCGCCCGGCCTCGCCTATCCCATGAGCGAGCTGCTGCCCATCACCCTCAAAACTCCGCAGTCCGGCCGCACCTTCGCCCTCAATCCTTCGCTCGGTGGCGTGCAATCTCTCTTTAGCGCGGGCCGCGCCGCCATCGTCGCCAACACGGGAACCCTCGTCACTCCCGCCACCAAAACGCAGATCAACTCGAACTCCGTCCCGCTGCCCGATTCGCTTTTCTCGCACTTCGATCAAACCGCCGCATGGCAGGCCATCGCCTCCAATCTCGGCTCGAGCGAGCAGGTTGGCTGGGGCGGCGCAGTCGCCGACGCTATCGAAGCCATGAACATGAACTCCAACTCCATGTTCACCTGCATCTCTACCGCCGGCAACGCGCTCTTCCTCGCTGGCCAATCTTCGTTTCAACTCAACGTCACTTCCGCCGGCCCCATTCCCATCTACGGACTTCAGAACCCGCCCTTTGGCCTGCCGTCCGCGGCCAACCCGCTTAACTCCATCCTCACCGCCGACGAAACCAATCTCTTTGCGCAGGAGTACGAGATCGTCGTCAACCGCTCCATGCAGGCGCAGGCCACGCTGGTCACCGCCATGGCGCCCGCCGGCGTCGGTGGCGTCGCCAATCCTCCGCAGTATCTCGACCCCATGTCCAACAAGCTCGCCGACAACCCGCTCGCCGCATCCATGCAAACCGTTGCGCGCATCATCGCAGGCCGTGCTCAGCTCGGCGTCACCCGCCAAATCTTCTACGTCCAGCTCGGCAGCTTCGACACCCACAACAACCAGGCGGTACAACACGCCCAGCTCCTCACCCAGCTCGGCGCAGCCTTCCAGTATTTCGACGGCCTCATGGTCGGCATGGGCCTCGGCAACAACGTCACCGCATTCACCATCTCCGACTTCGGCCGCACCCTCACCTCGAACTCCAACGGAACCGACCACGGCTGGGGTAGCCACCACTTCGTCGTCGGCGGAGCAGTCCAGGGTCAGGACATGTACGGCCAGTACCCCGTGGTCGGTGTCGATCAGGCCAACGACGTCGGCGCAGGCCGCCTCATTCCCACCACCGCCGTCGAGCAGTACGCCGGAACGCTCGCCAGTTGGTTCGGCCTCTCCGACTCGCAGATTCGAACCGTCTTTCCCAACTTCGGCAACTTCGGCACCGATCCCTATCTCGGCTTCATGAGTTAGGCGTTCGGATTTCAGAAATCGCATTTTGAAAGGACATGGCTTTACTCGCCGCGGCGAGCGGAAAAACTGCTTAGGAGGAGCACGAAGTGTCAGGGCACGACTTCAGTCGTGCCGCACAGGCGATCAAAAAAGTCCGGGGCTTTAGCCCCTGGTGGACTCGCCCCGCCAGATGGGATCGAAACTGAAAGCTGACAGCTGATAGCTGACAGCTCCGCTGTCTCTGCCACGGAAGGGGCAGGACATTATAGATAGATATAGGAGTTTAGTTTTGCCAGGGAGACCCCACCCATCGTGCGGCTTCATCGCACGATGGGTGGGAAGCCTCGCCCCATCACAAAAGAATGGGTGCCCCAGGTCCCTCGCATTTGGGGACCGGGGACTGCCCGAACCCAATGCGCCTCTTTCAACCCAGCAAAAAATGGGGTGCCCCATCCATCGCCGATTTTTCCGGCGATGGGTGGGAGGCCCCGCGAAGATCGTCCGTCCGTGTCGGACGATCTGAGTCGAACGGGGACCTGCTTTTGCTTTTCGGTTCTCGGCCCTACTGAAAAAACTTGTGCCCCATCCTAAACGTCCGCCGCGGCGGACGTTTAGGGTGGGACAGCACGAACGCCGGGCTCTTCTTTCTTCACCCCCGCACACAGGAGGGTGCCCCATCGTGGCTGCCATCCTGAGCGAAGCCCGCGACCCCCAAGAACTGTCATCCTGAGCGACGAGCGTAGCGAGGAGTCGAAGGACCTGTGGTTGCTTTTCGTTTCCTCAACCCACCACAAAGGAATGGGTGCCCCATCCTTGGCGCGTTTTTGTTCTTGCGCCAAGGGTGGGATAGCACGAACCTCAACGTTGCCGGATCGAACAGACCATTGGCTTCGTCCAATGACAACTCACCACTGGCTTCCTCCAGCCGGCCGCCGTATGCTGATCGCGAATCTCTAAACCAAATTCAATTGGAGCTGCAAGGGCGCCGGGCTCGTATGGATGTGCAGCGGCCAACACTCCTGGACGGAAGGAAGAAGTCAGCGTGCCACTCTCGCCTTTGTTGATTCTTCACATCTGCAGCGGGATCGTGGGGCTGCTAGCGGGAACCGTCGCGATGGCGGTGCGCAAGGGCGGGCGATGGCATCGCGTGGCCGGCCAAGTATTCGTGGGGGGCATGCTTTCGCTCGGGGCGAGCGGGGCGGTAATTGCGACCATGCGGGCTGAACCGCCCAACATCATCGCAGGGCTGATAACAATCTATATGGTAACGACGGCGTGGTTCACCGGGCGGCACAGAGACGGGCGAACCGGGGCGGTCGATTGGCTGCCTCTGATCGCGGCGTTGGCTTTCGAAGCCTACTTGTGGCCAGTGGCCGTAGTGGCGCTCAACAGGCCTCACAGGATGATGAACGGAGTGCCCGCGGTTATGGCGTTCTTTGTGGGAACAGTGATGCTGCTGGCGGCGGTGGGCGACGCACGCTTGCTGGTGCGAGGCGGAATAACCGGGGTGCAACGCATCAGTCGCCATGCGTGGCGCATGAGCTTCGGGTTGTTCATCGCTTCGGGATCGTTCTTCCTGGGACAGCAGCAGGTGTTTCCCGTCCGATGGCGTGGGTCGGTGGTGCTGACAGTGCTCGGAGTGTTTCCGCTGGGACTGCTCTTCTTCTGGGCACTGCGGTTGAGGTTTGGCAGCAAGTTCAGAGAAATGGTGAAGCAGGCGTTTGTTGGCCGCAGCCAAAGTGCATTACCCGGGATCTGAAGGACGCGTGGTCGCTGGAGGTGCGTTTTCCCCGCCAAAAGCCAATAGCTGTAAGCTGATCTCTAGATGCTGTTCCGGCTCATCTGCGTGGCTGCTTCCCGTATCAGGCGCACTCGAGCACTTCCCCCAATGTTCTGGTTCGCCGTTCCGGTTCTCCTGGCGGCGCTCCCTTTGTGGTCGCAGGCGCCATCGTCCCCCGCGCAGATCAAATCTCCAGACCTGGACTCGATCCTGCAGCACATGGAGGACGCCGAGCACCCGGCCCCCGCTCAATCCCGGCCGTACCGTGTGACGCGCGAATACAAAGTGTTTATGG
>JBEKWT010000218.1:0-5695 GCA_049512795.1 Occallatibacter sp. | reverse complement strand
AGCGGCTCGAGATGCGCGGTGAAGTGGCGCAGGAACGGCGCTTCGTAGGTCAGGCGCATGCCGCGGATCTGCTCGCGATTCTTCCACACCTCCAAAATCACCTCGACGAGGTAGTCGATGTGGCTTTGCGTGTAGACGCGGCGAGGAATGGCCAGGCGCACGAGGTCCATCTGCGCAGCGGCGGCAAACATCAGCGTGCCGATTTCGACACAGCGAACGCCGCCTTCAAGATACAGCTCGCAAGCCAGCGCGACACCGGGGAACTGCGCCGAGGGAATATGCGGCAGAAAGGCGCGCGCGTCGAGGTAAATGGCGTGGCCACCCGGCGGCTGGACGATGGGTACACCAGCAGCGGCAATGTGGTTGCCGAGGTACGCTGTGGAGGCGATGCGGTAACGCAGGTAGTCTTCTTCGAGCGCTTCCTGCACTCCCACGGCGATGGCTTCGAGATCGCGGCCGGCCAAGCCGCCGTAAGTCGGGTAGCCCTCGGTGAGAATGAGGAGATCCTTCTCCTGCTGGGCGAGCAGATCGTTATTTGTGCAGAGGAAACCACCGATGTTGGCCATGCCGTCTTTTTTGGCCGACATGGTGCATCCATCTCCCATGCGAAACATCTCCTGCGCAATTTCTTTCGGGCTTTTGGACGAGAATCCAGGCTCACGTAACTTAATAAACCATGCGTTTTCGGCGAAGCGGCAGGCATCGAAGTAGAGCGGAATGCCGTGCCGCTTGCACACGGCGCTTACCTGGCGCACGTTTTCCATCGAGACCGGCTGTCCGCCGCCGGAGTTGTTCGTGACCGTGAGCATGACGAGAGGAATGCGGTCGCGACCCACGCGCTCGATGAGGCTCTCGAGTGCCGTCACGTCCATATTCCCTTTGAAGGGGTGCAGCAATGCGGGCTGGCGGCCCTCGGCGATGGGCAGATCGACAGCTTCAGCTCCGGCAAACTCGACGTTGGCACGAGTGGTGTCAAAGTGAGTGTTGTTGGGAACGATGTCCCCTTTCTTACATGTGACGCCGAAGAGGATGCGTTCAGCCGCGCGTCCCTGGTGGGTGGGGATCACGTGCTTGTAACCGAAGATGTCCTGAATGGAATTCCGGAAGCGGTCGAAGCTGCGGCTCCCGGCGTAGCTTTCATCTCCCTCCATGATGGCGGCCCACTGATGGGTCGACATGGCGCCGGTGCCGGAATCGGTGAGCAGGTCGATAAGAACATCGTCGGCGGGCAGGAGGAAGAGGTTGTAGTGCGCGGCCTTGAGAAGCTGCTCGCGCTGCGCGCGGGTAGTCCAGCGTATCGGCTCAACACTCTTGATGCGGAACGGCTCGATGATAGTTCTGGCGATCATGAGGGGTCTTTCGAAGTTTGCGGCAGCGAGTCCGATTCGCGCACGCGAAGCACGATGATGGTTTCGTCGTCGAAGCGATCTTTGCTGCCTTGAAAGCGGGAGACATCGGCGAGGACGGCGTCGGCGATTTCCTGGGCAGGGAGATCGCGGCTGGAGCAGAGCAGTCCGGCGAGGCGGTCTTCGCCGTACATCTCTTCCTTTTCGTTTTCTGCGTCGAGGATTCCATCGGACACGAAAATGATGACGTCGCCGGGCTGGGTGGCGACACTCAATTCCTCGTAGGTGACGTTGGGAAACATGCCAATGGGAAAGCCCTCGGCGCGGACAGGAATCGACTGGCCGGCGCGGCAGAAGACCGGCTGGACTGCGCCTGAGTTGGCGACCTGGAGGGTCTGGTTCTCGTCGTTCCAGAGACAAAAGAGCATGGTGACGTACTGCGAGTCGAGCTTGCGCTCCTGAAGAGCGTCGTTGAGGAGGGCAAGCATGGCGGCGGGATCAGGGTGCTGCGCAGCGGCGGCGTGCATGATCCCGCTGACCAGCGCGGCGAAGAGCGCGGCGGGCGCGGCCTTGCCGCTGACGTCGCCGAGCACGATTGCTGTGCGGTTGGGTCCGTAGTCCAGAAAGTCGTAGAGATCGCCGCCGATCGAGCGGGCGGGAAGAAAGCGGACGGCCAGATCGGCGTGAGGATGCGTGGGCGCCTCGGCAGGAAGCAGACGAAGCTGCACCTCGCGGGCCATGGCGATGTCTTTTTCAAGCTGGCGCTCCTGGCGGTGGACGGCCTGGTAGAGACGTGCGTTTTCGATGGCGATGGCAATCTGCGATGCGAGGGTGGTCAACATGCGCTCGTGCTCTTCATTGAAGAAGTAGGGCCGCGTGTGTTCGAGATCGAGCACGCCGATAACGCGGCCCTTGTAGAAGAGCGGAACGATGAGCTCCGAGCGGGTTTCCTGATTCATGGGCAGGTAGCGCGGATCTTCGTTGACGTCGGGGACGTTGATGGGACGCCACTCGCGGACCGCCGCGCCGACGAGGCCGCTTGAGATGGGAACGCGGCGGATGGGCGCGTGCACGTAGCCGAAGCGCCAGGCGTAGCGAGTGACTAGTGTGTCGCCTTTCTCATCGAGCAGCATGATGGTGAACATCTGGTAGTCGATGAGGCGGCGGAGGAGCTGGCCAACGCGCTCGAGGAGGGGATTGAGGTCGAGGATGGAAGCCAGTTCGATGGCAATTTCGTTGAGGACCTCGAGAGTCTGCGCCTGGCGCGAGACGCGGGCGTAGAGGCGGGCGTTCTCAATGGACTGCGCGATGCGCGAGGCGGTCATGGTGAGCACGTGCAGGTGCTCGGGGCGGAAGAAATTCTCCTGCTCGCTTTCGAGATCCATGACGCCGATGAGGCGGTTCTTGGCGATGAGGGGGACGGCCAGTTCGGAGCGCACGTCGGGATTGGCGGCAATGTAGAAATCGGCGGTGGAGACGTCGTTGAGGAGCATGGGCTGGCGAGTGAGCGCGACCTGGCCGACGACACCCTTGCCGACGGGAACGCGAGTGCGTTCGATCTGGGGCGTGTGGCCGATCTGGAAACGCATGCGCAGGTCGCGCGTGCGTTCGTTGAGAAGAAAAATGGCGAAGATGCGATAGGGGATGAGGGAGCGAACGAGCTCTGAAGTGCGGGCGAGGAGAGTTTGCAGATCGAGCGTGGTGTTGAGCGCGTCGGTGAGACGCATGAGGTAGGCGACGTCGGCCGGCTCGATGCGGGCATTGATGGGATCGAGGTACGCGGGCGAGTCAGGGGACGAGGCGGATTCGGCGGGGCGGTAGTCGCCCTCGAATTCGTGCGGCGGCGGAGATGGGGGAGTGTCGGACATTTGGGGGTCGAAGGAATGATAGCGCAAAGAACAGTCCTAAGTTCATAGTTCGCAATTCACAGTATTCTGCTTAGCCTCGGATGCTTTCGGCTGTGAACTGAGAACTGTGAACTTCGAACTGCTGCTTATTCCGCACCGAGTTCGCGGAGGATGGCGACGGAGGCGGAAGAGCCGATGCGGTTGGCTCCGGCTTCAAGCAGGGCGCGGACCTGGTCGACAGTGCGGATGCGCCCTGCAGCTTTGACGCCGCAGCGCGCGCCGACTACGCCGCGCATCAGGGCGACATCGGCGGGAGTGGCGCCTCCCGAGGCAAATCCGGTTGCGGTGTTGATGAAATCCGCGCCGGCCTGAATGGCGATCTCAGAAGCGCGCAGCTTTTCCTGCATGGTGAGCAGGCAGGTTTCGAGATTGACCTTGAGCACAGCGCCGTGATGATGAGCCACAGTGGCGACGGCCTCGATCGCGTGGTGGACGGCTTGATGGTTGCCGCTCTTCATCAGGCCGATGGGAAGCACCATTCCAAGCCCGCCAGCGCCGAGGCGGATAAGGGCCGCAGCCTCCTGACGCAGAGTGGAGACCAGCGATGCGCCGAGAGGAAATCCGATGGTTGAGCTGACGTGAACGCCAGTTCCGGCCAACAGCCTGACCGCAGTGGCCGTCCAAACCGGATTGACTACGACGCAGGCGAAACGGTAGCGGGCGGCATCGGCGCAAAGGGTTTCCACCTGAGCGCGGGTGGCGTCCTGCTTGACGAGCGAATGATCGATGACGGCGGCGAGAGACTGCCAATCCGAGAGAGCCTTGGCGGTAAATGCGGCTGAGTCGAAGGTTCCGTTATCAAAATCCAGATCGGAATTCGGAATGGCGATGGAAGCAGTCATGGGGGATGCTCCTTGTCAATCGCGGACTCGGCCGGCTGGGGGGCTGGGCGACTGGGCAATCGATCCCCGGTCTCCGGGAGATGAGTATACGGCGGTGCCGAGGGCAAGCCCAAATGATTTGATGCAAAATCAGGCGGCGAGTGAAAACGACGGTGTAAACCAGCAGGTGACCGGAGCGAACGATGGTGTTATTGGACCGGCAGTTCCGGGGCTACGCAGTCTGGCCGGGCGCCATGATGCAGATGTCGGGCAGGTTGCGGTAGCGCTCGCCGTAGTCCATTCCGTAGCCGATGACGAAGAGGTTGGGAATGGAGAAACCGACGTAATCGGCGTCGATTTTTTCGATGCGGCGCGACGGCTTATCGAGCAGCGTGGCGATGCGCAGGGATTTGGGGTGCTGCTGCGCGAAGAGCTTGCGCAGATAGGCCAGCGTCAGGCCGGTGTCGAGAATGTCCTCGACGATGAGGACGTTTTTGCCCTCGATGGGCTGATCGAGGTCCTTGATGACTTTGACGGCGCCGGAGGAGCGCTGGCCGTTGCCGTAACTGGAGACGGCGACGAAGTCGAAGGTGGCGTCGGCATCGATGGCGCGGGAAAGATCGACGAGAAAGAAGGCAGCGCCCTTGAGCACGCCGATCATGACCAGTTTTTCGCCGTTGAGGTCACGGGTGATCTGCGCGCCCATTTCAGCAACGCGTTCGGCGATCTGCTGGCGGGAATAAAGAACGTCAAGGCCTTGGGTCGTCATGGTAGCCATGCACACAGTATCGCGCGATTTCGATGGCGACCGGCTGTGAAAATCGGGGGCGGAAAAGCTGCGGGTCAGCAAGGCAGCGGGTCAGCAAGTCAGCGGGGCAGGAGGTCGGCAGGCCAGCGGGTCAGCAAGTCGGTGAGGCACAAGGGCCCACTCCGGCAAGGCCAGGACATGCGCCATGCGGGGGCTAGTCGCGAGGGCGGCGAATTGGGTTCGGCGCGCGTCTATATACTTTAGAGAGAGATGATTCCTTATCTGCACATTGGGTCTTTCAACCTGCCCACATTCGGGTTGATGCTATGGCTGGCGGTTGTAATTGCGGCGATCGTAGCCGACCGGGCGTTCAAGCGGGCGCACATCAGCGCGGATGCGGTGGGGATGGTGGCCGTCGCGCTTGTGGTGGGACTGATTGGCTCGAAGATATGGCACGTGCTCGATTCGCCGGAGGAATTCCGGGCTGAACACTGGCGGGTTTTGTGGGATAACGCCGGATTCGCGTGGTATGGCGGCTTGACCTTCGGCATCGCAGCGTTGGTTCTGATGGGCTGGCGATCGAAGATCGGCGTCCTGCGCACGCTGGATTTGCTGGCTCCTGCAGCGGCGATCGGCTACGGCGTGGGGCGGATCGGGTGCTTTCTCTCCGGGGACGGCTGCTATGGGATCGCGATCCAGCCTGTTCACATCTTCGGGTTCGCGTTTCGAGCCTGGGGAATGGCTTTTCCGAATGGGATCGAGCCAGTTGATTATCCGGTTTATCCGACGCCGTTGTACGAGCTCGGAGCAGGCCTCGTGATTGGCTGGTGGCTGTGGCGACGGCTGGGCAAGCCGCACGCGACGGGAGCCATT
>JBEKWT010000217.1:0-5705 GCA_049512795.1 Occallatibacter sp. | reverse complement strand
GGGCATGCCCACGCGCACACAACAGTCCGATTTGCTTTCGACGGCATTCCTTTCGCATGGCGATACCAAACACGTAATTCTGCTGCCGGGCTCGGTGAAGGAATGCTTCGAGCTGGCTTATGCGGCGTTCGACCTGGCCGAGCGGCTGCAAACGCCGGTGTTTGTGCTGTCGGATCTTGACCTGGGCATGAACAACTGGATGTCGGAGCCGTTCGCGTATCCCGACAAGCCATTGGATCGCGGCAAGGTGTTGACGGCGGAGGATCTGAAGAAGGCGGGCAGCTTTGCGCGTTACCGCGACGTGGATGGCGACGCCATCGGCTGGCGCACGCTGCCGGGAACGATGCACCCGAAGGCGGCGTATTTTACGCGCGGCTCGGGACACGACGATGCGGCCGGCTATACCGAGCGGCCTGAGGAGTATCAGAAGGTGATGGACCGTTTGGCGCGCAAATTCGAGAATGCGCGCAAGCTGGTTCCGGCGCCGGTCGTCACGAAGAACGGAACGTCGAAGATCGGGTTTCTGGCGTACGGTTCGACGGACTTCGCGCTGCGCGAGAGTCTGGATCAGATCGAGAAAGAGCACGGCGTGAGCGTGGACTACATGCGCATCCGGGCTTACCCCTTCGCGCACGAAATTCACGACTTTGTGGCCAGCCATGAGCGCGTGTATGTGGTGGAGCAGGATCGCGACGGACAACTGGCAAGCCTGCTGAAGCTGGATTTGCCTGGCGAGCAGGTGGCAAAGCTGCGCAGCATTCTGCGCTACAACGGATTGCCCGCCGACGCGCGCAGCATCACGGATGAGTTTGCAACCAAGGAGGGCCTCTAAAATGGCGGCCACAACAGCGAGCGGGGCGGCGAGCGCGCCGGGGGGCCCGAAACTGAATCACATTGGGCTGCCGGTCATCGAATACCGCGGCGGGAAGTCGACTTTGTGCGCGGGTTGCGGCCACAACGCAATCAGCGAGCGCATTATCGACGCCATGTTCGAGATGGGCGTGGAGCCGGAGCGGGTGATGAAGATGAGCGGCATCGGCTGCTCGTCAAAGAGCCCCGCCTACTTTATGAATCGCTCGTTCAGCTTTAACAGCGTGCACGGGCGGATGCCGAGCGTGACTACCGGCGCCGTGCTGGCCAATCGCACGATGATGGCGCTGGGCGTCTCCGGCGATGGCGACACGGCCTCGATCGGCATCGGCCAGTTTGTCCACCTGATGCGGCGCAATCTGCCCATGATTTACATCATCGAGGACAACGGCGTGTACGGATTGACCAAGGGCCAGTTTTCGGCCACGGCCGACATCGGGTCGAGGCTGAAGACCGGCGTGATTAATGAATTGCCGCCGATCGATACTTGCGCCTTGGCGATCCAGTTGGGCGCGACGTTTGTGGGGCGCTCATTCTCCGGCGACAAAAAGCAGTTGCTTTCGATGCTGAAGGCGGCGATCGCGCACCAGGGGACCGTGATGCTCGACGTGATCAGCCCGTGCGTGACGTTCAACGACCACGAGGGATCGACGAAGAGCTACAAGTTTCTGCAGGAGAACGACGAGCCGATCAACGAGATCGGATTTGTGGCCAGCTTCGACGACATCGAGGTGGATTACGATTCAGGCCAGGTGTACGACGTGGAGATGCACGACGGATCGCAACTGCGCCTGCGCAAATTGCTTGAGGACTACGACCCGACCAACAAGGCCAATGCCGTGCGCACGCTGATGGAGGCGCAGGACAAGAACGAAGTTCTCACCGGCGTCTTCTATATCGACACGCAGAAGCCGACGTTCATCGATCAGTTGAACGTGGTGGACGAGCCGCTGGGCACGCTGCCGGAGTCGCTGACGCGGCCGCCGAAATCGGCGCTGGAAAGCCTGATGGCGAATTTACAATAGCGCGGATTTACAGTTTTAATCCCAGCAAAAGGCGATTCGCCCCGCAAAGGGCGTTGCGTTGCCAATAAAAGAGCGGGCCCAGCCGATCAGGACGCCTTGGAGCGAAGTGCCTGCTCGGCGCGGAACCAATCTTCTTCGTGATGACCGTGGGTGCGGCCTCGCTCCGCCCAGAAGCGGTGCGCGAGCTGCGCCACCTGATCGTGGGAGATCGAATTCCCGTTTGTATTGTGGGACGCCGATGACCCATTCGCCTTTGCCGAGGCGACGGTCTTTTTTGCGGCGGGTTTGCCTGGTTTCGCTTGTGCCTTGGGCGCGGCGCCTGATTTCTTGACGGACTTAGCCATGTGTAAATTCTCCTTTGCAAGTTCGACAGATTAGCAAGCGTTCAAATACAGAATACCGAAAAACCAATACTCTGCCTGTGAAGAACCATGGAAATAAACTCGCGGTGCCGGTGCCGGAGTTTACACACGAGCGGTACCTGCTGCGTGTATCGTAGTCTCAAGTCATTAAGGACTCATGACAACTCCTGCGATCGATACCGTTGCGCTCACTCGCCGCTTTGGCGAATTCACGGCGGTTCAGGATGTGAACCTGCGCGTTGACGCGGGTCAGTTTTTCGGCTTTCTTGGTCCCAATGGGGCGGGCAAATCCACCACGATCAAGATGCTGACGGGTTTGCTGGCGCCGACCTCGGGAAGCATTCGCATTCTCGGAGAAGATCTCAAGCAAAACTCAGCGGAGGTGAAGAGACAAATCGGCGTGGTGCCGGAGGGGATGGCTCTCTTTGGCCGCCTGACCGCTGAAGAATACCTCAGATTCGTAGGGCGCATGTACGGCCTCGATCGCGCCACCACCGTGCAACGCACGCAGGAGCTGCTGGAGTTTATGCAGCTGGCCGATGAGCGCAAGAAGCTGATTACCGATTTCTCGCACGGCATGCAGAAGAAACTGGCCATGGCTGCAGCGGTGATTCATGGGCCCAGGGTCCTGTTTCTCGACGAGCCGTTCGAAGGCGTGGATGCAGTGGCAGCGGGCACGCTGAAGGCCATGCTGCAGAGAATGATCGCGCGCGGCGCCACCGTCTTCCTCACGTCGCACGTGCTGGAGATTGTGGAGCGGCTGTGTACGCACGTCGCAATTATCCATCGCGGACAATTGGTGGCGCAGGGATCGCTGGAGGAGCTGCGCGCGGGCCAGGCGCGCGCGGATGGATCTTCGCCCGCAGGCGGAAAGCAGCGCAGCCTGGAAGAAATTTTCCTCGAGATCGTCGGGACCGACCGCGAAGGAAATCCGGCGGCTACAGCGCCCGAGCAGGAGCTTTCGTGGCTGGGCTAGAAGCCGGGACGCCCCTTCCAACCGCGGCGCAGGAGATTCCCGCGCGCGTGCAGATTGCCGCGGTGGCGTGGCTGCGCTGGCGCATCTTCATCAACAGCACGTTTCGCCGCCGGACAATCAGCACGCGCCAGGCGGTTGGACTCGCATTTGCCATTCTCGTACGCATCATTGTCTGGCCCTTTCTTGCGCTGATGGTGATTGGCCCGATTGGAGGCAGCGGATTCTTTGCGTGGTCGGCGATCGCCGGCAATCACCCGCAGCACCTGGCTCCGCTTCTGGCGGCCATCACGCTGCTGTGGCTGTTCGTAAGCGTCAACGGGCAGAACGTGGCTGCGGTTGTCTCCAATTTCGACCCATCGTCGCTGATTCGCTTTCCTCTGCGCTTTGGACGGTACCTGGTATTGCGAACCTTCATCGGCGTGCTGACCGCGAGCACCATCGTCGGTTGCCTCGCTTTGCTGGCCGCGGCCGTGGGAATTGGCGTGGCGAAGCCTGCGCTGGCGCTGCCTGCACTGGTGGTTCTCGCGGTGTATGCGCTGATGAACATTTTCCTGATGCGCATGATCGGCGCATGGATGGAGCGCTGGCTTGCGAATCGGCGCTTTCGCGAGATTTTCAGCGTGCTGATGGCGCTGACCGTCGTTGGATTTCAATTCCTGAATTTTCAGCGCCCACAGCCGCGCGGAATCGGCGGCAGAAGCGGCTGGGTGCTGAAACTTCTGCACAGCTCCGGATCGCAGTTGCACTGGCTGCCGCCGGGATTCGCCGCGAATGCGATTCTGCAGGTGTCGCACACAATTGCGGCGCTGGCGCAATTTGTGGGGCTGTTGGCGAGCGCGGCGTTGTTTGCGGCGGTGTTTGCGATCAGGCTGCATAAGCAGTTTCTAGGCGAGTACCTGAGCGAGGGCGCAAGCCGGCGGGCGAATGAGAGGCTCAGCCAGCGAAATGCGGCGCGCCCACAACGGGCAGCTGCTGTTGCGAAGGTCGCGCCGGCGGAAAATTCCCGCTCGGCTTTCCCTCCGATTGTGGCGGCTTGTTTGCGCAAGGAGTGGCTCACCCTGCGCGGCAACGGAGTGCAGCTGATTGGCATGCTGACTCCGCTGTTCTTCGTCGTGATTCTGAGTCGCTCGGTTTTTCAGGGGCACTCCACTTACTTTCTTCCCGGAGCGATTGCGTATGTTCTGTTCGGAGTTCTCGCCGGGCTCTACAACATCTTTGGCGCGGACGGCCTCGGCGTGCAGGTGTACCTGCTTGCGCCCATTCGTTTGCGCGACGTGATCGTCGCCAAGAACCTGATGAGCCTTGCTGTAATCGCCACTGAAGCGGGGCTGGCGTGGTTGCTGGTTTCGCTCCTCGCGCGCGCGCCGATTCCACTCGCGACCCTGGTGTCCACCGGGCTATGGACAATTTTTGTAATCGGAGTCAATCTGGCTTTGGGAACCATGCGCTCAATTCAAGCGCCTCGCCGATTCGTTCCAGGGCAGGCGCAGCGAAGGCGAATCACGCCGACCAATCGCACCAGCGGCCTTCTGATCATGCTGGTTCTGTTCGGAAGCATGGCGTTGCAATTTCCCGTGACGCTCCTCTGCCGCTACTTCGATGATCCGTGGCTCGGCGCGTGGATCTTCGGTCCTTTCGCCTTCGCGGCGGTCGCAGCGTACGCGCTGATGTTGCACAACGCCGATCGATTCATCCTTGCGCACCGCGATGTGTTTGCGGAAGAGCTGTGCAAGACATAGGCAACTCTCTTGGAGAGCCCGCTGCTCGTCAGCCCAATTCAATCCAGCTCGAGCTAGAGCTGCCAGTAATCGAAGAGCGCCATACGTGGATAGTAGAGGCCGCCGCAGAGGCGGATTCGAGCGCCGCGCAGATTGCGGAGGACAGCTGCATAGGCTTCGATCTGCGCCGCGAATTGGCGACGCAACTCGGGCAGCGCGGAGACGGCATCAAGGCCGTCTTCATGCGCAGTCTTGTAATCGATGATCCACCAGGTTTCTTCGCTTGGCGATGCGGCGATCATTTGCGGCGCGGGTCCGGCGCGAAAGACGCGATCCACCTGTACGGTTCGCAAGCTGCCCGCCACGACTCCGGTCCAACGGGCTTCGCTGGCCGCGCCCGCGTGTGGCGCGAGAATCCACTGCGCAAGAGGATCGCCGGCTGCCTGAAACACAATTTGCATCGCTTGCGCGGCGATGCGGCTGGCCGTGGCCTGCTCAACGCCGGCGGCGCGGATGGTTGCGGCGATGCGGGGCTGCTGCCTGGTGAGTGTCGCGACAGCGGTTTCGCGAGTTTGCGAAACGAGAAGCTGCGCAAATTGCTGAAGAAGCGCGTGAACAGCCTTGCCGAGCGCGCGTGAAAGCAGCCCGCCCTCGTGGCGCTCGTAGAGACGGCCTGCGCCGGCGAGCGGTTCGTCACCGGCCGTGAGCGTGGGTTTTGCGAACTCGCTGCTGAAGCCGAGCGGCAAGCGGCGCA
>JBEKWT010000216.1:0-5705 GCA_049512795.1 Occallatibacter sp. | reverse complement strand
GGGAACGCGGTGACGTTCACGAGTTCCGGAGTCTGCAGCAATTCAGGTGCAACCTATAAGATGACCAGCGGCACGGGAACCTGCTCTGTGATCGCCAACCAGGCAGGCAACTCGAACTACGCGGCGGCGACGCAGGTCACGCAGACCGTGTCCGCGACTCAGGTCGCACAGTCGATCACGTTCACTACCAATCCACCAGCGAACGCGGCTTACAACAGCAGCTTCACGGTGGCGGCAACGGGTGGCGGAAGCGGAAACGCGGTGACGTTCACGAGCTCCGGAGTCTGCAGCAATGCAGGTGCAACCTATAAGATGACTAGCGGCACGGGGACGTGCTCGGTGATCGCCAACCAGGCAGGCAACGCGAACTACGCGGCGGCGACGCAGATCACGAAGACTGTAACGGCGACTCTGGTTGCGCAGACGATCACGTTCTCCACCAACCCGCCGGCAACGGCCGCCAACAGCAGCAGCTTTACGGTGGCGGCCACGGGCGGCGCGAGCGGGAGCGCCGTCGCCTTCACGAGTTCCGGGGTGTGTACCAATTCAGGCGCAACCTATAAGATGACCAGCGGTACGGGGACGTGCTCAGTGATTGCTAACCAGGCTGGTAACTCTAACTACGCGGCAGCAGCGCAGGTTACAAAAACGGTGACTGCGAAACCATGACGCCGTTTCACATACGATCTCCAGCAATGCGATCGTGGGGACGAAACGCCTCGACATCAGCATTGGTTTTGCGCTTTCGGTGATTGGCCCGCGATCCTGCCGCCGCTTATTGGCCTATACGGTGGCGGATATCGGAAACCAGCGGATCTTCCGTCGACTGTCCGCGGATGTTGAGATAGGTCTTATAGAAATCCGCGAACCCGTCGCTCTTCATTCCTTCCCGCACGCGTCCCTGATAGTAATAAACGGGCGGAAAATAGGCATAAGTCGGCACGTTATCCATGAATAACTCGATGGCTTCGCCCCGCCGCGTCGCACATTCGTCAAACTGCGAGTAAGCCTGTGTGAAGGCGCCTGCCTCAAGATATGCACGCCCCAGTTCAAAACGGCCGATCCAGGTGTCGAGCAGGCTGTTTGCGGCTGTCATCTGCTTGACTGCATCGTTCGAGTCTTTTCGCTTCAGTGCGATCAATCCGTCGACGATCTCGCCGTAAGCCTGCGGCTCGCTTGTCAGATCGGAAGAAAGGCTCGTCGCCAGCTTCTGCGCCTTGGCCTCGTCGCCGGCATCGACATAGCCCATCGCTGCAAGAAACTTGATCGAGGTCGATTGGCTGTTCTTCAACGCCTTGTCAAAGTCAGAGAGCGCTGCCGCGTTGTGCCCTTGTAATATCTCGACGTTTCCGAGCGCCGCGTACTTCCTCGCGGCGTTGTCGGTTGATTTGTTCGCGACGTCCGCGGTGGCCCCTTGTGTGAGAATGGCCGCCGCCTCTGAATACTTGCCCTGGTAGGCAGCAAGATCGGCCAGTCCAGCGTTTGCAGTGGATACGCCCGGCGCGCCAAACCTCTCAAGCTGATGATAGGAATCGGCCGCCTTGTCCATTTCCCCCTCCCCCAGCTGCGCTTCGGCGAGCACCAGGTATCCTTGCGCGGCCGACGGACTAATCTCGAGCGCGGTGCGCGCCACCGTTTCGCTCGCGGCAAAATCACCGGCAAAGGCGCTGATGAATGCCAGATTCAGTTGCTGCCCCACTCCCTTGGGGACAATCGCAACTGCTTGTTTCGCCGCTGCCAGCGCCTCCGGTGCCTTGCGTAATTGCACATAGCACGAGGCTAGATTGTTCTGGCCGACGCGATCGGCAGGATAGCGAGCGACAAGCTGTTTATATTCGTCCACGCAGTTTTGCCAGTCACCGGTGGTCAGATCGTATAGCCCGAGATTGCGATAGCGTTCCCGCTCGGTCATGCTGGCTTCGTTCTGCATCGCAAGTTTCATGTACTT
This sequence comes from Occallatibacter sp., assembly GCA_049512795.1. GTDB lineage: Bacteria > Acidobacteriota > Terriglobia > Terriglobales > Acidobacteriaceae > Telmatobacter. Next base: position 3,757 of record JBEKWT010000216.1, on the reverse strand, counting down.
CACGGCATCCCCAGGCCTTCCCAGGTTCTGCGCCATGGCCGCCATGCCGGTGTAAGGTCGGGCAAACTTCGGATCCAGTTGCGAAGCCTTCTGGAACGAATCGAACGCCGCCTGGAAGTTGCCGGCGAACTGCTCATCGACACCTAGAGCGTCCTGGTGAACCGCCTCAAGGGATGCGGCGGTAAATCCTCCGCTGACCTCATTGAACTGGTCCGAGGCCGACGTGGGGTCGCCCAGAGCTTTGCGAATCGGCGACGCCAGCTTGGGAAGGTCGGGCAGAATCTCCTGTTTATTAGCGACGGTAATCTCCGCCTTTGCGATCTCCTTGCCGCTCACGGCGTCCAGAGCGATCGCCGAAATATCGTACTCGTCGCCGCGCAGGCTGATGTCGCCCGTAATCACCGCGTTGATTCCCTGGCTTACGGCGACCAGGCGCGCTGACTGCTCGTCAAGTTTGTCCGTGGGATTGGGGAGTTTCTTGGCCAGCTTGCGCGCCTCTCCGCGACTGTAGGCGTTGACAAAACTGGCGCCCTCCAGGGCCACGCCGAGCATGGGTTCCAGTGTGTCGTCCAAAACCGGGTCGCCGGTATGGTTCTCAAAGTCAGCCACCAACACCGACACCGGGGCATGCGGCCCTGATTTCGCGGCGAGTTGCCTCTTGATCATGTACCACGAGATCCCCGCTGCGGTCGCCACAATCAAAGCGCCCGTGACCGCGAGACGTCGCCATGGAAGCTCCCGAATACGGTTCAAGCGCAGCCGCGTCGAAGAGGCGGAAACTCGCGATTTGCCGCCCCGCCCTTGCCACGCGCGAAGATCCGCATCCAGCTCTTCCGCGCTCTGGTAGCGCTTTGCCGGATCCGTCTCAAGACATTTGGCGACGATGTTGCTGAGCGTGCCCGGGACATTTTTTGCAACATCCGCAAGCGGCACGGCGCGTTGTTGCGAGCGCATCAGCAAACTCGCAATCGCGCTCTCCGCGTAGAACGGCGTGACCCCGGCGAGCAATTCATACAGGATGAGGCCAAACGTAAAAACATCCGAGCTGGCCTTCGTGTCCTTGCCCTGCGCCTGCTCTGGAGACATATACTCGATCGTCCCCAGCATGGCGCCGGTGCGCGTCATTCCATCGCCGGAGAACGTCCGGGCCAATCCAAAGTCCATCACCACTACGCGGCCGTTTTTGTCGCGCATGATGTTGCCCGGCTTCAAATCGCGATGAATGATTCCTTCCCGGTGAGCGGCAGCCAGCCCGCTGGCCGCCTGTTCCATGATGCCGATCGCTTCGGCGACTTCCAGTTTGCCCTGCCGCTTCAGGATCTGGTGGAGGTTTTCGCCCTCCAGATACTCCATCGTGATGAACTTTGTCTTTCCCGCTTCTCCGATGTCGAAAATGCGGATGACGTTCCGGTCCGTAATCTGGCGCGCAAGGATCAGCTCCTGTTTGAAGCGCTGCAGAATCTCGGGATGCTCCGCCATCTCGGGCTTGATTACTTTCAGCGCGACTTCCCGCTCCAGCTCCACGTCTCGAGCCTGGTAGACTGCGCCCATTCCGCCCTCACCGAGCAGTTGAAGAATTTCATAACGTCCGCCAAGCAAATCGCCAATCTGAAACACAGCCGCGCTGTCGGGCGAGGTCAATCGCGTCGCAGGCGGGCGCCGAACCGGAGTTCCCGGCGCGATTGTGGCTCCGGGGTCCAGCAACGTCGCTTGGAGATCGACAATCGTGGCGTCGGAGTCAAGCAGGGGCGACGCGTCGACGATTGTAGCGTCGGAATCCACCGCTTTTGATTCGGGATCGAGTCGTGGTCGAGTGTCTACGATCGTTGCGTCCGGATCGCGCTGGCCTGTCGTTTCTGGAGGAATCGAAATGTCGCCGGAGGAACTCTCACCGGCGAACGGAGTTCCGACACCCGGAGGGCCGGGCTTCTTAGGGAAAGCCTTCTTATCAGACCGCGTGGAGTCACTCATGTTGAGTTTTCAGAAACTACCTGAGGCTTATCGAAAAGAAAACCCCGATGGACGCGCGGCAGCACGACCACGTGTGCGGACCCCTTGAAAAGTATATACCTTGCGCCTCAAAGAGCACGCTTGTCGCATGCCGAACCGGTTTGGATCCCAAGCGATTGGACCTGGATGAGCGGAAGCGACACGATTCCCGTCGTCAACGGGGCCGGCAAGGGGGTGTCAGGAGCGTACGGGGCGGTGGGTGCCCTTCGCGATTCGATTCTTCCTTCGCAGTCACCGTCAGTCCGACAGGTGCGGCAACCCCATTCGGCTCCGTTCTCCGGGGCGGGTCATTTATCGGAGAACTCCCACTTCCGCTGGACTAAATGGAAGGATGAAGCTCAGACCCATTGCTGCGTGTAAAGATGTGGTACGGAATGGAGGACTCTGAGCCAAATCCGGACCTTCGACGCCTCGTCGGGAAACGATTCGAGCGGAATCATTCTCTTGCCAGATAAATGGAATGCTGGGCTATCCAAGGCACGAGCAACCAAACGCCATCGCTCGAAAGCCGATCCAATAATCTCCACACAATTAAATTTTGCGTGTTCATGCTTTCCTTATTTCAAGTACTTCATTCTACGTTCACCGTTGCTGCTGCTTGCTATAACTGCGTCAATTCCGTGCTTCCTTTTGCACGGCAGCTTCCCGTCCATAACAAGTCAGATGCCTGTCCATTTCTGAATTGAGCGCAGGTCGAGCACTGCTTTTGCAATGCCCGCCACGCATCGGGAGAGTACTGCGTCTGCACATTCCTTATGGCTTGCTTGTAAGTTTGGCTGCTGGTCGCACTTATGAACAAACTATGACTCGTTTATGTTCTGCTTATGACGAGCAGTGTGGAATGAAACTGACGAACAAAACGCAAGAGAACACAGACCTCGATGGGCAAGGCAGCCCCACTAAGCTAGCGCGGGCTTCAATCAGAGCGATCAAATCGCCAACCCTCGTACATTGTGCTCGGCAAATTGAGTGGGAAAACTGCAAGAGACACTTTGATCTTAATCACAAGATTCGTGACCTAACTTCTTACTGAATGCGAGAGGTGAAGATGAAAGGACTCCTTCGGAATGCCATGACGCTGACGGCCTTCGCCGTCGGGATGACTAGTGTATGTTTGGCGCAGTCAGCTACGCCTGACGCCAATTTGACCGCAAGTGTTGATCCGCCTGCGGCGGCCACGCCTGCGACTCCCGGTGGGGGAACAGACGCGACGAGCACGTCTTCGACCGCACCTAAACCGGAGCTGCAGCCCACAGTCGCGCAGGAACTTGAGGCGCTCAAGAACCGCATCGACCAACTGGAAAACGAGGTGAAGGAAGAAAAGGCCCGTGCGCTAGCCGATAGTGCTGACACTGCGGCAATCAAGGCTGCGGAGAAGGAGTTAGTCGCAGGAAACGGCGGTGCGGGGCTAAACGTCGCAAGACCCGCTGGTGTGTCGCCGCTGTTGCAGGCCGCGGCGCCAGCTCCTGCGCCCGCAGCTCCCCCTGAGATCAGCGCAGAGAGACTTACCAAGGAAGCGCCGTTCCCCGGTGACTGGACCTGGTTGAATGACAACGGCCACCAGGTGGACAGCCCCATGGCCACCAAGTACTTCACGCCAGAATTCCGCGCCGACGCAAACTATACACTGGACCTCAACCACCCCGAGGACGACTCGCTCGGCGGGTCGACCGAGACCTTCCGCTCCGACGAATTCCAGTTGGAGCAGGTCAGCATCGGCGGCGACATACGCATTGACAACGTGCGT
>JBEKWT010000215.1:0-5742 GCA_049512795.1 Occallatibacter sp. | reverse complement strand
GTAAGTATTCCGAGACGGCTGTGAAGACGCTCGATTTCGGCAACGCGAATCTCTTCGGCCTTCCTTTGTAGGGCGACAATCGCCGGAGCGACGTTGACGGTGCGCTGGCGTTGGTGAAAACGGTCGACTTCCGCCGCGATGAGCGCCTCGGCGTCAATGGCCTGGCGGCTGCGCTCTTCCATGTGCGCCACGGCCACCTGCTGCAGGTCGTCGATGTCGTAGACGAAGATGCCGTCGAGCTTGTTCATCTGCGGATCGACATCGCGCGGGACCGCAATATCGATGAAGAACATGGGCCGGTTGCGGCGTTTGTGAAGAAACGCCTGGCCATGCTCAGGGCGGAAGATGGGATGCGGCGCGCCGGTGGAGCTGATGACGATGTCGGCGCGGCTGGCAGCATCGTAGAGCTGGCCGTAGTCGATGACTTCGGGGACGACCGCGCCTTGAAACTCCTCGGCCATGCGGCGGGCGCGCTCGGCGGTGCGATTGCATACGAGGATGGCTCCGGCGCCTTGCTGCACGAGATGCCGCGCGGCGATCTCGCTCATTTTGCCCGCGCCGACGAGGAAGACGGTGCGCCCCTCGAGCGAGCCGAAGATTTTGCGGGCTAGATCGACGGCGACGGAGGCGATGGAGACGGAGTTGGAGCCGATGCCGGTTTCGCTGCGCGCTTTTTTGGCGGCGGCGAAGGCGCTTTGCAACAGGTGCTCGAGCTGGCCGGAAACGGTTCCGGCGGCTCGCGCGACCGCGAAGGCCTCTTTCACCTGGCCGAGAATCTGCGGCTCGCCGACGACCATGGAATCGAGGCTCGCGGCCATGCGGAAGAGATGGCTGACGGCTTCCCTGTCGCGGTATTCGTAGAGGTGAGGCGCAAGGACGGATGCATCGATTCCAAATTGGCGAGAGAGAAACGCGGCAACGGAAACGTCGTCGCCTTCGACGGCCGCGAGCAACTCCACACGGTTGCAGGTGGAGACGATCATGCACTCGGCGACCCCGGGCATGGCGGCGAGAGCGCGCGTGGTCTCGGCCAGCTCGTCGCGGCCGATGGCGATCTTCTCCCGCAGCGCGATGGGCGCCGTTTTGTGGTTCACGCCGATGAGTGCAAGCGTCATTGGGGACCGAACCTATGCACCTGGCTGAAGAAGTTCGTGGCCCAAACGGCCATCATCACGACCAGCGCCGCGCCGGAGACGTAGGCGGCCCTGCGGCCGCGCAATCCAATGCCCCGCCGCACCCAGAGCAGCAGCACATAAACGGCCCACATGGCGAAAGACGCAAGGATGTTTGGGTCGAGGAAATAGGAGGCGCCAAGCGAGGTTTCCTGCACCAGAACGAATCCCATCAACAAACCGACGGTCATGCAGGGAAATCCGAATTCAAGAGTGGCGAGAGCCAGGCGCTCGAGCGTGTCGAGCGGCGGTAGCCAGTTGAAGGGCGCCCAACGCGCCGATTGTCCCGGCTTGACCTTGGCCTTGATGCGCCGCTCCTGAACCAGATAGAGCATGGAGGAGAGCAAACTAAAGCAAAGCGCAGCGTAAGCCAGCAGCAGAGCGATGATGTGAGCTACGAGCCAGCTCATCCACACGCGCTGCGACGGAAACCGGTAGCTGCCGAGCCCGAGTGCCGGAATAAAGACGAGGAAAAACGTGGCCGGGAGAGCAAATAGGCCCAGTGAAATAGCGTCGTAGAGCCACCAAACGAGGAAGAACAGGCCGGCAACGACAAATCCCAGCAGCGACTCGATTTCGCGGACACCGACGGGCATCCAGCGGTGGGCGAGGACGAGCATTTCGACGACGGAGACGAAATGAAAGAAGAAGGCCAAGCCGCCCAGGTGGACGCAGGTCTTCCGCCAGGGGATGGAGTTCGAGAGCACCGCCGGGAAGACGGCGACACATCCACCGGCATAAAGAATGGCCGCAACTCGTAGCCAAAGCAGGTACATGGCAGCTTTTACGGTACAGGCGCAGCCCTCAGTATACTGTGATGCTAATCACCTTTAGCGGCGATGAAGCGGGCGCCCTAGCGAGGGATTGCCCAGGGAGGGGACTCCCGAGTAGATGAAGGCATGGGAACGCTGGGTGAGCTATTGGTTCTGCGGGACCTCGCTGATCACGTGAAACCGAGGCGTGTTGGTGCGCCAGGAGTCCTGAAGGAAGCTTTGTGCCTGATCGCGCTGGATCTGGAGCAGGTAATCTTCGGCGTCATAGACGAGCTGGCGAATTGTTCCGTTGTCGGCCATGCCGATGGATCGTTCGATGGCAATGAGCTTTTGGAGAAGGATAGTGCTATTCATGAAACGCGGCCCTCGGGGTTCTATGGTTTTGTAATCGAGGAAGCCAGTTTGCTCGGAAAGTCAAGCAGTTGATGTGCCTTAGGTCACTTGGTTTTTCCACAGGAGAGAGAGACCGACCAGGGCCCACCACTAGTTTCCTCGGCGGGCCCTGGAGCCGGTTAAGTTGCTAAAATTGCGCTGGTTGCCGTTACTGTTTGGTTGCGGTGAAGGTGTCAACGCGGCCGGAAAGCTTATCGGTGTCGACCACGGTCATCGTCTTGCCATTGGCGGAAACGGTCATGGTGGAGACGTCGGTGACGGTGCCGTCGCGCTTGTCGGTCTCTTCGATGGTGTGGGCGTTGATCTTTTTGAGGGAAACGGCGTCATAGCCGTATGCGCCATGGACGGGGTAGTCGTTGCCATCGAACTTTGCGGTGTAGGATTCGCCCGTTGGCTCAGTCATGGTGATCTCGTCGCCGCTTGTTTTGTAGGTGGTAAGGAGGGCACTGCTGTTGCCGCTCTGCTTTACGATGACCCAATCGCCTGAAGTGGCATGCACGCCGGAGACCGCCTTGCCGATGCGCTTGCCGACGGTTTCAAAGGTCGTCGGTGGACCACCGCTCATCGGATGGCCGGTGGATTTGACCGTAAGCGTCTTGCCGTCGGCAGAGACCGTGCGGGTCTGCTCGAAGATTACCGTGCCGCCTTTCTTACCGACGGCGGTGATGGTGTGGTCGTCGACGATGGTGACGCTCAAAGTGTCGTAAGAATGGCCGGCAACGGGGTGATCCTGGCCGTCGGCCGCGATGTCGTAGGACGGGTTGCAACTGCCTGTGCAGTGATACCACCCCTGGCTGATGTAAAAGGTGAGCGGCTTGGGGCTGAACTTGGTTTGCGCAAGGTTGGTGAGCCAGGTGCCGTCGAACGGCGACTGGGCCTGAGAAGATCCCGCCGCGCAGAAGGCGGCTACAAGAAACAACGCGCAGACAACAGAACGCTTAGTGCTGGACATTCACATGTTCCTCCTCTGGGGATTTTGAATTTCGCGTTTTGACCGAAGGCCCGTTTTACGGGGAAAAGGCTCGGCCCGGGTAACCGAGCGATTCTACATCCCAACGGCGGCTGCTGAGTAGGTTTGTTTTGCGGTGTGTGGGCGCGAACCGTCAGGTGGGTCGGGGTGGGTGCGAGATTCGAAGCGCTGACGGTGGAATTCCGGGCCACAACACTGCTATCGCATCCGCGCGCGTCGCGATAGTCTTGAAAGCGACGTGATCAAGGAAGACTCCCAACCCGCTGACGCTCCGCGCTCTCCTCTTCTGGATGAGAATCAAGCCCGGGTGGCGCCGCGCGCTCCGCGCTCCCCGCTTTTGGACGAGAACCCTGCAGGCGACGAGTTCGCGTTGACGGCGGTGACCGTGGATCGGGAGGCTGCCGACAAAAGCGCTCCGGAGCTCACTCCGTTCATGCGCCAGTGGGCCGCAGCCAAGCACCAGAATCCCGATGCGCTGGTGTTCTTCAGGATGGGCGACTTTTACGAGCTGTTCTATGACGACGCGGCTGTGGCTAGCCGGGAGCTGCAACTGACGCTGACGGCGCGAGACAAGGAACGCAATATTCCGATGTGCGGCGTGCCGTATCACGCGGTGGAGCAGTATGTGGCGCGGCTGTTGCGGAACGGCTATCGCATCGCTCTCTGTGACCAGATGGAGGACCCCAAGCTCACCAAGAAACTGGTGAAGCGCGAGGTGACGCGCGTGCTGACGCCCGGGACGGCGCTCGATGCAGGCCTGGGCCAGGAGCAAAACAATTTCCTGGCGGCGCTGTTTGAGGATAGCGGAACGCGCAGTGCCGCGTCAGACTTCGATCCCACCCACCCTAGCCGCAAGAGCAATGACGCGGCTAGGATGGGGCACCCGCGCGTTTGCGCGCTGGCGCTGCTCGACGTTTCTACCGGCGAGTTTCGCACCATGGAGTTTCGCGGCGAACATTCGCGGGCGCTGGCGATTGATGCGCTTCTGCTGGCGGCGCCGAGCGAGGTGCTCTTCACGGCAAGCGCGGAGACGCCGGCGCAACTGGAGAAGATTCCTGCGCGGACGCGGGTTGAGGACTGGGTGTGGACGCGGGAGTATGCGGTGCCGCTGGTGGAGCGGCAGTTGAATGTGCGGTCGCTTGAGGGATTCGGCTTGGATGGACATGAGCCAGCAGCAATTGCGGCGGGAGCTGTGCTGCATTACGTGCGCTCGACGCAGAAGAACGAGGCGCTGCACATTGACAGCCTGAAGTTCGAGGAGCATTCGACGGCACTCGAATTGGATCAGGTGACAGTGCGGAATCTGGAGCTGGTTGAGCCGCTTTTTTCCGGGCAGGACGATCGGGTGACGTTGTTTCGCACGCTCGACGCGTGCATGACGCCAATGGGCAAGCGGCTGCTGCGGGCAACGATTCTGCGGCCGCTGAACAGTGCGCCAGAAATCGAAGCGCGATACGAAGCGGTGGCCGAGGCGCATGCAGATTTGCTCAAGCGCGAGGAGATTCGGCGCGCGTTTGGCGGAATTCTCGATTTGGAGCGGTTGCTGGCGAGGATTTCGCTCGATTCTGCCGGGCCGCGGGATGTGCGTGCGCTGGCCGCGAGCCTGGCGCGGCTGCCGGGTGTGAAGACGGCGCTCAATGCGATGAAGGCACCGCGGTGGCGGGCAGTTGCAGCGCGGCTCGACACGCTCGAAGACGTGACTGCGCGCATTGTGAAGACTCTCGTGGCCGAGCCGCCGCTAACGCTGGTTGATGGCGGGGCGATTTCGGCGGGGACTGATGCGGAGCTGGACGAGTTGCGATCGATTTCGTCGTCGGGACGGCAGGCGATTGCGGCCATCGAGGATCGCGAACGGCAGCGAACCGGAATTGGCTCACTGAAGGTGCGCTACAACTCGGTCTTCGGCTACTACATCGAGATTACGAAGGCGAACATGGCGCTTGCGCCGGCCGACTACGAGCGCAAACAGACGCTCGTGAACGCCGAGCGGTTTACGACGCCGGAGCTGAAGGAGTACGAGCGCAAAATTCTCTCCGCACACGACCGGTGCATCGAGATCGAGAAGCGGATTTTTGCCGAGCTAAGGAAATTCGTGCTAGAGAGAGCCGGGCGGATTCGGCGCAGTTCCGCGGCGGTGGCGGAGGCGGATCTTCTGGCTTGTTTTGCGCATCTGGCGGCGGCGCGGCGATACGTGCGGCCGAAGCTTGCGGATGAGCCCGTGCTTGAAGCGGTTGCCGGGCGGCATCCGGTCATCGAACAGTGGTTAGAGGAGACGCGCGAGGGGCGATTCATCGCTAACGATCTTTATCTTTGCGCTTCGCAAGAACCTTCTCCAAAAAATGAAGGTGCGGGAACACCGCCGCCGCCGAGTTTGTTGCTGGTAACCGGCCCGAACATGGGCGGCAAAAGCACATACCTGCGGCAGGCGGCGATG
>JBEKWT010000214.1:0-6746 GCA_049512795.1 Occallatibacter sp. | reverse complement strand
CCGCATCCGGCAGGTTCGAGTAGACCGGCGAAACGATCGCCGCCGCGGATTGGCTCGGCGTGGCCGCAGCAGGAGTCGCCGGCGTTTCGCTCGCCTGCGAGAAGAACCGGATCTTCTGCTTGACGCCGTTGTCGAGACCGACGAAATCCTCCGGCTTCAAATTCGTCACCGGGTTGCCCTTCTTGTCGAAGGCCGTCACGTTCACATCGACCAGCCGCGCGGTCGCGCGAAAAGTAATCTGCGGCGTCGGCGCGGGCGTCGTTGGTAGGGGGCTGGGCAATCCTGTGGCCGTGGTCACGCTGATCTCGGGAATCTCGGGAGGAGCGGGCGCGGCCGGCGCAGGCGCTGCGGCCGACGTTGTTGCCATAGGGCTGGCTGATTCGCGCGCTGCCGCGGCCTCCGCTTGCGGCGCTGCAGTCGAAGCGGCACTCTCGGCCGGCCCCGCCGGAGATTCGTTCGTGCCAGGCCTGGCCGATTCTGCCTGCGCCGCGCCCGGCGAAGGCGGTTGGTCTCCCTCTGCCGGCATGATCCGCGTCTCTGAGCCAAAGACGTGATACTGCGTGAAGGTCACGTCGTTTAACAGAGTCTGCTCGGCGTCAGTGGGCTCGGTGCCTGTGTAAACAGGGATGGGTGCCGATGCGGACCCTCGCGCGCCGATGGGTGCGGTGGGAACCAACTGCTGTTTTTCTTCCGCAAGGCTCTGCCCCAGCGACAGCGCAATGGCGTGCACCGGACAAACATAGGTTTTGCCGCCGATGTCCACGGGGCTGTATTCGACGGCAATCTCGGCCTTTGTGATGGGTTCGCCGGCTTTGAATTCGGCCTCGATTTCAAGCCGGTAGATCGCCCCGGTATCTGGATCGACGGCCATCTCGCCCGTGTAGCCCGCCGGCGCATGGAAGACGCGGTTTTCGCCCGCGGGATCCGTTGTGCAGCAGTAATTGATCTCGAAGTTCGAGTGTTCCTTGGGGACTGAATAAGAGAAGACAGCCAGTGTTGCCGCGCCGGCCTGCTCCCAACGCAGCCACGCCAGCTTGTTTTGCGCGGCATCGAGCAATACGGTGGACAGGATCGGGCCGAACTCGCCCCAGCTCTGAAGGCCGCGTCGCGCGGCCGCATCTTTTGCGCCCTTGGCCGCGTTGTCGGCGACCTCACGTCCTTCCAGGTAGCTGACCTGTTCCCTATCGACGCCCTCCAGGTGCAGCGGCTCGTACCTGGTTTGGGCTAGGTCCAGGTGCAGAGGCGAGTCTGCGAAGAGAACCGTTGTCCTGGTGGCCAGAAAATCCGGCAGTTTGGGAACGGTTTTCACCACATAGTTCACGACCAGCTTCATCATTCGCTGCTGCTCTGTAAGATCGGGAGCCGGCTTTTGGGGCGTCTGTTGCGGCGGCAGGCTTAGAAACGCGGATTGATCCACGACCGCGAGCAAGGCCTGCCGGCTCTTCTCGCCGGGCAGCGTCCTTTCCAGCTCGCTTTCTTGATCGCGGGTCATCCGCTCTGTCAGCTTCAGGTCGGTGATCTGCCGCGCGGCCTCGCCGTCTTTCTTGGCGCTTAACGACCGCAACTGCTGGCGCAACTGTTCGACGGTAACCGGGTGCGCGGCGAAAACGGGAACGGCCAACGAAAGCAGGAGCAAACTGAGACGAAAGACGCGCGTGGCCATCGGCTTCTGAGCCTTTCCGGGGAAGGCCGCCTAAAGAGTGATGATACTCCGGGCAGTTCCAGAGGAGCTCCCACTTCGTATTAGGGAGCGGGTGTTCTCCCTCTGGGATGCACAGTCAATCCAGCGACTCAAAGAGGTAAAGGTGTCCGATGCCTGAGCCGCCGACTTGATTCCGCGTTTCCCTGGCCGGTTGCCTCACTATAGCGTCCTCTCGCAGCCTTGCTCGCTGGCTGCCTGTAGAATGACCAGAGGGCCGGTGGGATTGCTCGCACGGTGCCCAAAATCGATGAGTGAACAGGAAACAGAAGTTTATCCCCAGACGCAGCCCGTTTCGCCGGCGTGGGACAGAATCGAGCGGGCGCGGCACCCCCAGCGCCCTTATCCCATGGATTTAATCGAGCGAATCTTTACGGATTTCAGCGAGATTCACGGGGATCGCGCCTTTGGCGACGATGAAGCTGTGGCGTGCGGTATGGCGAGGCTGGGCGACGAAGAAGTGATGGTGATCGGCAACCGCAAGGGCGGCAGCACCAAGGAACGGGTGCGCCGCAACTTCGGCATGCCGCATCCGGAGGGCTATCGCAAGGCGCTGCGCGCCATGAAGCTGGCAGAGAAGTTCAGCCGTCCTGTGATCACCTTCATCGACTTGCCGGGCGCTTACCCAGGCGTAGGAGCCGAGGAGCGGGGCCAGGCCGAGGCTATCGCCCGCAATCTGCGCGAAATGGCGCGGCTGCGCGTGCCCACTATTTCCATCATCAGCGGAGAAGGCGGATCGGGCGGAGCGCTGGCGCTGGCCGTCAGCGACCGCGTGCTGATTCTAGAGAATGCGCTGTACTTTGTGATCACCCCGGAATCCTGCGCGGCCATCATGTGGCGCGATGCTTCGCACAAGCAATTAGCTGCCGAAGCCATGCGCATCTCAGCGCCCGAGGTTGCAGCGGTGGGCTGCGTGGATGAGATTATTGTGGAGCCGCCGCAGGGCATTCACATGGAACGCGAAGCCGGAACCGGAATTCTGGGATCGGTGCTCAGGAAACATCTGGCCGAATTGAAGGCCATGCCCGTTCAGGAGCTGGTAGCCGCACGGCAGCAGAAATTCCGCAACATCGCCCAGTTCTATACGCAGAGCTGATTCATACGCAGAGCTGATTCCCCAAGCCTTCTTACGGCCGGCAGGAAAGTCATCGCGGTACAACCGGTCTGATAATTGTCGCAGCCCAAAGGGGAGCATGATTGGGACCCGGCAACAAGGCGTGGCCCATGACTCAAGCGAGTTGACAAAGAAGATTGATGAGACCGGTTCTAGCCATGATGTATGAACGAGTGAATGTGCGCGGCGAACGATGCGCGGCCGGTCAAGCCGGGCGTTTCGGACAGATCGTGTGCCGGAGGCGGCCATGAACGAACCCGGCTATACCGGCGGTCGCCTGCGCGCCTACCTGCAATTCCTCGGTGCACTCCTCTATTTCTTCTTCGCGCGTTCGATGGCCTTCCGCGCGGCTGAAGGGCTGGCCGGCGACGGCTGGTTTCCGCTCGTCGACCAGGCCATGCTGGCGTTTCTGCTGCTGGTGGGATTCGCGGCGATGGGATTCTGGCTCGATCGCCAAATCAGGCCTATCAGCGAACAAGGTCTACCGCGCCGCGAAGGCTGGCTGCGCGAGGTGGGCATGGGCTTGGCGACCGGATGGGGTTTGGCATTGGTCTGCGTCCTGCCCATGTTGGTTGCCGGCGGCATCGCCATCACTCTATTCACGCGAGGCTCGGCCTGGGGTTGGCTCGTTGCCGATGCGGCGTTCTTTTGGCTGGCCACGCTGGCGGAGGAGGTTGCCTATCGCGGCTACGCCTTCCAGTGTTTCGTCCGTGCGGTGGGGCCGGTGGGGGCCACGCTGGGATTTGCCGCCATCTACGCAATCGTGCAGCAGCTCATGCCCGGCGCCAGCCGCGCCAGCTTCGTTGTTTCGCTCGCATTCAGCTTCTTGCTCTCTACGGCCTATTTGCGGACGCGCGCTCTGTGGGTTAGCTGGGGCCTTAACTTCGGCTGGAAGGCGAGCCGCGCGCTCGTCTTCGGACTCGCGGTCAGCGGCGTCAGCAGCCATTCTCCGGTGGTGCAGGGCGATCCCATGGGGCCATTCTGGCTCACCGGCGGAGCGTTCGGGCTCGACGGAAGCTGGCTGGCGTGCGGTGTTCTTCTTCTGGCGTTGCCGGTCATCTTTCGCGTTACGCGCGATCTGGACTTCCGCTATAACGCGCCGGTCATTGTTGCTGCCGGAATCCCGTTGGATCTGGATGCTGCCGCGCGCGCGCAACATGAGGCAGCCATGGGCGCCGCCGCACCCGCAGCTCCCACGCTGGTGCAGATAGAAAGACAGGGACCAAGGGAACAAGGAACCGAGGGACCAAAGGGGTAAGCGATCAGGAACTAGGGAACAGAAGAAAGTCCCGCCTCACCCCGGACCCCGCAATCTTGATTTCCTCGCTGCCGCAGTCCCTTAGTCCTGCAGCCCCTTGTTCCCTCGGTCCCTTGTTCCCTTGGTCCCTTGTTTTCTCGTTCCCTCGTTCCCTTGGTCCCTGTTCCCGCGGTCCCTTGCCCCTGATCTCTGATCTCTGTTAACTGATCCCTGATCCCTGATCCCTGTTCCCTGATCCCTGATCCCTGAAACCTGACCCCTGTCTCACTTGCCTTTTCTCCCTTGTTGGAGCTAAGGTTTGCGTATTGGTGCTCGCAGCCATGGGAGGTCCCCATGAACCGGCGTTTCCTTGTCCCCCAATTTGACCCGATATCGCCCGACCCGATATCGCCCGACCCGATATCGCCCGCCCCCGCATCGCGATTCGTCGGAATCAGCAGCCTGCGCGGAGCCTTGCGCTGCGCCGGAGCCGGCTGCGCGCTGGCCGCAATCCTGGCTGCCGGACCTGTGGCGGCCCAGGTCATCACCATCGATACCAGCGGCGGCAATGGCCCAGCGGTTGCGGGTAACGGGCAGGCCGTCGACAGGCAGTTTGCGCAGATAACGCCCACTCACGTGGATTTGTCCAAGACCGAGTTGGACCCCAAGACGCGCATTCTGCTGGAACGCGACCTGCAGGCGGAGCAGGGGTTCGCCAACCGCCCATTTCCCCGCGGCCACAAGGGGCTCACACTCCAGGCCAACGGCAAGCTCGAGCCGGCCGGAGTGAACTATCTGAACATGGTCGTCAACGAGGGACTTTCGGCCAAGCCCGGCACGCGCGTGGTCGTGACCGACATCAAGATCGACAAATCAAAAATCGTTCTGGACTTCGACGGAGGACCTGACGCGAAGCACCGCTTCCTGCGCCACATCCAGATCAGCGCGGGACCTGAGATGGGCGACCCGGACATGGACCCTTCGCTGATGAACCAGGCTGGCGATCCGGCCGGCTCTCGCGTCACGCTGGTCTTTGCGAATTATGTTCCCGTGCTGACGTCCGCGCAGGTCAAGGCGCTGCTGGCCCCGTTGATTTCCTTCGATGTGAAGACGCCCATCCAGGCCTACACCGATACGCTGCCCACGGCCCTGAAGAATGCCATCCTGGACCACAAGGTTCTGGTGGGAATGAACACGGAGATGGTGATGTTCGCCAAGGGCCAGCCCAACTCCAAGTCGCGCGAGATGGACGAGCAGATGCCGTTTGAGGAGTGGATCTACGGTACGCCGCCCGAGGAAGTTGATTTTGTGCGCATCAACGGCAACCGCGTGATCCGCGTGGAGATTGCCAGGGAAGGGCAGCCGCTGGCGATCTTCACCAAGGACGTGGTTTCGCCCATGCTGATGGCTGCCGGAACGCCGGAGCTGGCCTCCCAGCCGAACACGCACACCATCAAAGAAGGCGACGTCGCTATCGATCCGAACACCCAAGCGGCCGCTCCGCCGCCGAGCCTGCGCAACCCGGGCGAGAAGCCAATCCCGACGAGCAGTCGAGCGGGCCGCCCAACACGTCGGCCTCTCCAAACCAGTCCGCGCCCGCTTCGCCAGGCCAGAGCGCGCCCCCGCCAAGCACATCCGCTTCGCCTAGCCAGCCGGCGCCGAAAAACTCGCAGTCGCAGCCCGCCAATGGGACGCAGCCAGCGGCTCCGGCCAGTTCGACGACGCCCGATGGCGGCAAGCAGCAGCCACCGGCGCCGTCGAACCAGCTTGTATCGCTAGTCGCCAGCTTTTAGCCCGAACCAGCAGCGAGCCAACAAACCAGCAAGCCGGCCGCTTCTTATTTCGCCTGCACTAGCTCCGCAACAACTGCGGCAATTTTGTCGAGGATCTGGTTCCAGCCCTCCAATTGCCCGCTATTCTTTGCGCTCTCCATGGGCTCATTTCCAATGTGGGTGAGTTTCGTCCGGCCGTTCCCGAGATCCTCAAACAGAGTCACGTCGTACGCGCCGTCGATGGCCTCATGTTCTATTCCATAGGCCTCGGGCTCAACCTTGTTTCCCTTCGAGTCCGCAAAGTACATGGAGGAAACGATCTTCTCGTGCAGAACAATCTCGTGGTATTCAACCGCATTCCAGAACTCCTGCCCATCCGGCGCCTTCATGCAGCAGAGAGATTTTCCTCCCACGCGAAAATCCATCTTGCAGACCGGCGCAGTAAAGCCCTTCGGTCCCCACCACTGCATCACGTACTTCGGCTCTGTCCACGCCTTCCAAACCAGCTCGCGTGGGGCATCGAAAACTCTTGTCACAACCATCCGCTCTGTCTCGTTCACCGTGTTATTTGTCATCTCTCACCTCCGTTTGTTTCATTCGATTCACCACCACTTCCAGTTTGTCGAAACTCTCTTCCCAGAATCGGCGATAGCTAAACGCCCAGTCGCTGACTTTCTTTATCGCCTCCGGCCTGAGCGAGCACACGCTCTCTCGTCCACGCTTCGTCTTGATCACAATCCGCGCCCGCACCAGGGTCGCAATATGTTTTGAAATCATCTGCTGCGAGAGCGCAAACGGTTCCGTCAATCCATGCACTGAGGCAGGCCCATGGGCGAGTCGTTCGATCATCGCCCGCCGGGTCGGATCAGACAAAGCCGCAAATGTTGTTCCCAATCGATCCACAACCATATGGTAGTGGATTTT